>NZ_JBHSNQ010000009.1:0-155894 GCF_042655065.1 Ureibacillus suwonensis | reverse complement strand
TTTCTGTATGTCTTAAGTGGTCGACTTCTTCCACATAGTGCTCCCAAATGTGGCGATGAATAAATTTAGTGTGATCTTTACTTTGGGTACACTTTTCTAAGAACGGGCACGTTTTACATATTTCCGGATTAGAAGCGTACTGTCGATAACCTTCTCTTGTCGTGGTTCGGTATTCAAGAATTTGGTTGTTTGGGCAGATATAACAATCATAATGTTCATCGTATACATACTCATACTTTTTAAAGAAACCGTCTTTTGTTCTTGGTCTTGTATATGGCATAACGGGACGAATCTCTTTGTCCAACAGACTTTTCGCATTCGCTGGGGTTTTGTATCCGGCATCTACGGCTACTGCAGTTGGTTTGCCTACTTTTTCGATGACTTGTTCGAGTAATTGACCAAACACCTGACTATCATGAATATTCGCTCCCGTTACCTTGGTAGCTAAGACAAAGCCTTTTGCGTCACATGCGGTATGAAATGAATAGGCAAACATCTTTTCCCGTTCATCTTTTACGTAATAGCCACTATCAGGATCTGTTTTACTGACCTTTATTTCCTTGGCTTCTTCCTTCTCTTTCGGGGGAAAGGGCTTTTTTCCATGGTTTTCGCGGTCTTGGTTAATCTCTAACTCTAATTGCGCTTGATAGCTTTTTGTTTCTACCCGGACAATTTTCTTATCGAACTTCTTTTTATTGGCGCTTGCTTTGACATGTGTAGAATCAATAAAGGCAACAGAAGGGTCTACTAACCCTTTATTCATCGCTTCTTCTAAGATACGATAAAAAATCTGTTCAAATAAATCAGTACCTTGAAAGCGACGAACATAATTCTTGCCGAACGTTGAAAAATGAGGAATTTTCTCTGTGAAACCATATCCTAAGAACCATCGATACGCCACGTTGGTTTCAATTTCTTTGATCGTTTGACGCATGGAACGAATACCAAATAAATACTGCACAAAGACCATTTTAATGAGCACAACAGGATCAATACTAGGCCTTCCGTTATCTAGGCAATAGGTATCTTTGACAAGATCGTAAATAAAATCAAAGTCTATGGCTTGTTCAATCTTCCTTACCAAATGATTTTCTGGAACCAATTGATCAAGAGCCACCATTTCCAATTGATTTCGATTATTGTCTGTACGCTTCGATAACATCCTAAATTTCCCCCGTTAACCAAGAATTCTATCCCTATTATACAAAAAAAGCCTGTAGATTTGGCCACTAGTTAGGGACTTTGTCTACAAGCTGAGCGCACATTTCTTAAAGGAATGTGCGCTNATTTCGATTATTGTCTGTACGCTTCGATAACATCCTAAATTTCCCCCGTTAACCAAGAATTCTATCCCTATTATACAAAAAAAGCCTGTAGATTTGGCCACTAGTTAGGGACTTTGTCTACAAGCTGAATGCTTGGGAAACCCCAAGCATTTTTTATTTCTTCTTCATATTATTGATTAATGTTTCCATATCCAATGCAATTTCATCATATGGTACAGCTTTAGCTGAATTTTCCTCTTCGGAATAACCTGAATAATATTTTACGGCAACCCCATTTTCATCAACGAGATAGAATGAGGAACCATGAATCACTTGATCATCATCTTCCGGTTTTTTTACAAGCGCTTTAAATGATTGAAGTGCAAATTGTTCGATGAATTTTTGATCATAGCCTGTAAGCAGATGCCATTTCGATTCATCAGGAACTGTAAAGTAGTCCAAATACTTGGATAACGCTTCCGGCGTATCATTTTCCGGGTCTACTGAAAACCCGACGATTTTGTAATCTTCGAGACCTTTTTCAACCAATTTTTCTTGCACTATCGACATGTTTAACGTCATTGGCTGGCAAATCGTTTTGCAGTTTGTAAAAATAAACATAGCAATCCAAGGTTGCCCTTTTAAGTCATCTAAAGTAACCGTTTCTCCCCGATGATCAATCATAGTAAAGTCTTGTATCTTATACTCGATTGTCGGTTTAAAATTATAATTGCTGCAAGAAGATAATAGGACCCCGACAATCAGCAACAAGGTGATGATGATTAATTTCTTTTTCTTCATTACGATTCAACTCCCTTGGAATACTATGTTAATCATAAATGAAAGGCGTATTTTAGTAAAACTTTTTCTCATGAAAGATTTTTAACAAATTTGTGAAAAAAATTTCACTTCTTGCTTCTCATTCAAATACTTTTTCTCCATTCATACTTTTCATGGATGCAAGCACCGAATAGATTGCTTCCAGCTTAACTTCAATCCGATGCAGCAAATAAAACGAAATGACAATCGGAAAACCGATTTCCTGAATGAGCGTAATCCATTGTTCCATTTGCATCTCCCCTTTCGATTGGACACCATGCCGAATTTCAATTGATTAGAAAATCGACAAAATCCATTCAGGATTTTGCCGATTCCAAAAGATTAAAATAGATTTTCAATGGTTTTATCAATCATGCGGGCCTGTTTGATGGAAACAAGCGCCGATCCATTTACATGAAACACATCCTGATTCATGATGGTTTCCATTGCGCTTGATACATCTGATGGAGTCAGATCCGGTTTTGGATCATTGATTGAAATGGTGAAATTCTTTCCGTTGGCAGCTTCAAATTTCATTTCGAGTACCTTAGCCATTCACTATCCCCCCTAACAGATTAAAGTTCGATTTTTTCCGTTTTTGACACTGAAGCCTGGACCACCGGGTGACCGGAAAGTTGGATGAATGCTTGTACCACCCCGGCTAGTTGCTCGGCTGTCACATTGTTGCGCACATTTCTGTAAGTTCTGGACGCCAAAATCGTATTGCCGGATTCATCAACGCCCGTTTCATAAACGAGTTTTAGTGTCCCTTGCTCGAACGTCAAGTTGGCCATCTTCTTCTCCCCCCTTTCATCTACCTATATATCAATTTGTTGAAAAAATAGAGACAACGTTAATGAAAATTTTTTCTTCCTTGTTATAATGATTTAGAGAGAGAAAAAGAGGTGAGCAAATTGGTAGGTTGGGTAATGTGGTTACTCGTTGTTTGGAGTTTTATAATGGTTATTTTGATGGCCATTGGCGGGTTTTTTATGTTCCGGAAGTTTTTGAAATCATTGCCAAAAGAAGATGGAAAATCGGAGTTGGATTGGCAAAATTACTATATCAATAAGACTTTGCATTTATGGAATGATGAAGCAAAACAGCTATTGAATGAACTGGTCAGCCCCGTACCCGAATTATTCAGACAGCAAGCCAAAGAGTCCATTGCAGGAAAAATCAGCGAGCTTGCCGTAAAAGAAAAAGCCAAAAGCATTACAGAAGAACTGATCATTAGAGGCTACATCGTTGCCACGCCGAAAAGGGACCATAAATTTTTGCGGAAAAAATTGGCCGAAATGAACATTGATGTTACACCTTACGAAAAATATTTTGCCGAGAGCCAAAAATAAAAGACAAAAAAATGATCATACAATCATCTTTTGGATTGCATGATCATTTTTTTATTTATTCATTATCCCCTTCGTGAAAGCCGCCACTCACAAGTTCCCTTTTTCCAGCGAATCAATCAAATGGGATTTCTCAATTTTTTTATATTGAATGAGCATTGCGATGCGCCATGGCCAAAGCATGGCAAATGCCAATAGCCAGAACATGCCGGCTAATTCACCGGGATCAAAAGAATCGGTTAACACCACTTTTCCGAGAGTCCGTATCAATAACAAGCTGACTAAAATGATAAAAAACGCTTTGGAACGTTTCATGTAAATTTCGTTGTCCCGAATTTCAAATTTGGATGTGGCAATCAATACAAAAGAAAAAATGACTCCGACAACAATGGCTTCTAATATTTGTAACGGCGGAACCCGAAACTCCTCAAATACAAACATCAACGCCCCTGTGGACATGGCGATGGGCGGTATCAGTATTTTTTTTGCATTCACCGGTTTCTTTTGAGATCGCAATCTCATCATCATGATGAAGGTACCCATCAATATAGCCATCAACGTACTCGCAATAATGATATAGCGAGAAGGTATATTTTCAAACATGTTATCCCTCCTCATAGGCTTAAAAAAACTGCCTGTTTGCAGGCAGCGCTCCTTAATAATATACCATAATGTTTTATTCATATGTATCTAAGAACCTTGAAATATTCATTTTTCAATACACCTAGAATGATTGACATGAAATTTCAAGGTCCTAACATCCAATACAATTAGAAACCGGTAAAACCTCCAAAGATTGGTGACAACACCCGGATGATATAATTCATGCCGTCAAAGAACAGCAAAACTCCCATGGCAATCATGATATACCCGCCGATTTTTACAATTTTCTGGCTGTATTTCCGAAGCCATCCCATTCTGGAAATAAAGAAAGACAATATAAAGAAAGGGATGGAAAAACCTAATACGTAAGCAATCATGTACCCCATTGCGGAATTGGGATTTGTCATGGCCAGGGCGATGATCGCTGCCAAAATCGGACCGGTGCACGGCGTCCAACCCGCCGCAAATGCAAGGCCGATCAATGATGATCCGAAATAACCTGAAGGTCTGCTCTTAAATTGGAATTTATGATCTTTCATTAAAAAGTCGATTTTTAACCAACCGACAATCATCAATCCAAAGGCGACAATCAAAATGGCCCCGATTTGACGGATCAAATCCTGATAATTCAGGAAGAAGTTCTCAATGGACAACAATCTTGCGCCAAAACCGAGGACGATAAAAATAATCGAGAACCCTATCAAGAAAAAGAGCGTATGCAAAATGGCCCTTTTTTGCAGCATCCCTTTATCATTTTTTATTTCATCGTAGCTCATTCCGGTTATGTACGAAAGAAAAGCCGGATAGAGCGGCAATGTACACGGGGAAATGAAGCTTAAAAACCCTGCCCCAAAAGCGAATAATACGTTAATATTTGAACCCATTTCTATCTCTCCTTAAGTCCTTATTGTTACTATCATATCAAAGATTTGTTAGAAAATAGTGAAATAAAATTGAAGGATTCATAACAAATGAGAATTCCAAAAGCTCCCGAAATTGATTTCCCCATTAATTATACGTATAAATGACATCGCTTCCAAATCTTAAATTCCACAATGGTTCAAAACGGTCAATGAGCCAGTTTTTTACTGATTTCATTTCCTCCAAATCATTCAATGGACACACTTGGAAATAGATATTTGAATCCAAGATGTGCCGGGCTATTTTTGAATTGATATGACAGTGGGTCGCGGTGCCATCACGGAAACATGACTTTGGAGAGACATTTCCGATATGCTGATTAAATCTCAACTTGAATTTATTATTGCAAATTCCTGCAAATACAATTTTATCGTTCATGATAATCGTATATACGCCCTTTTTATTTAGTAATGTCTCATTGCCCTTTACGACGAATTGGCAATAAGCCAAATCACCGTAATTATTCAGAAATTCTTTGTAAAATGGGTCGTTCTTTTTTTTCAAGTTATAAAGGGCGGGACCAGCAGGCACATCCAAAATTTCTTCATATTCATTCATCACCTTCTCTCTCAGATGTTGGTAACGGTTATGCCGGAGAAGATCGCGAATCGTTTTCTTATCAAAGAAACGAAATGGTTCACGTATATCCGTTTCCAAAAGATCAATTCGAACCCGATGGAAATGGAACTCCTTACCATTCATTTTCACATACATGAACACTCCCCCTCCACTCATCTAAAAAATCGGATATTCAAGAAAGAGATAGAAAATATCACAATTTTTGATATTTCTATAAAATTTTAAAAAATCCTTTTATGTCAGGGTACGTTTTTTCCGATTTTCCAAAATGGCGGATAAACTGAATATGATGATGGCCATCCATATGAAACCAAAAGAAATCAATTCCACACTTGTAAACGGTTCACCGTAAACCGCAGCCCCCAAAATCAATAGAATCGTCGGGGAAACATATTGGATAAAGCCTAAAATGGATTGGGGCAAAGCTTTCGCTCCCTTTGCGAATAAAATTAAAGGATATGCTGTCACTAAGCCTCCTAAAATAAGAAACAGATCCGTTTTCCAATCAATATGTAAAAATGAAATATCAGTAGTTGACATAAGAAAAATATAATAAACTATTGCAACAGGCAAAATGAACAATGTTTCAATTGCCAACCCCCTGGTGGCATCCAGTTGAATTTTTTTCTTTAATGCGCCATAGATGGCAAATGACAGGGCGATGCACAATGCGACCCATGGGATTTTCCCGTAACGCACCGCCATCAATGCGACTCCACAAAATGCAAGTATCACGGAAAGGATTTGGGCTTTCGACAATTGTTCTTTGAATAGAAATACGCCAAACAATACGGTGATCAACGGGTTAATATAGTACCCAAGGCTTGTCTCCACCACATGATCATTCGTTACCGCCCATATGTACAAAAACCAATTGCATGAGATGACAAAAGAAGCCAGCATCAATGAGAAAAAGATCTTTTTATTGTGCCAAAGATATTTCAAGTCAGCGGCCAATTTATTCTTTTGGCCAATGATTAATATAAAAAGGGTTGTAAATACAAAAGACCAAATAATCCGGTTTAACAATATTTCCATGCTATTTACATGTTCGAGAACTTTCCAATAAACGGGAAAGAATCCCCAGATGGTATAAGCTAGAATGGCATTAAGCATGCCTTTTTTCTCTTCAGTCATAAAATTTTAACCATGCCTTTCAATCATTTTTGAAATATAAGATATTATAAAAATTATAACGATGGAAAATAGGGAAGTAAATGTAAAAACCAAACGATCATTTAGAATGATTTTCCAAAAGTAACATAAATCCCCTTTCGAAAGAGCGCAAAAAAAATTAAAACGTTATTTTTTTATAAAAGTGGCCATTGTCTCAGCTCACTTTTTACCCGCATTTTTTATCTGATGCTCGATAATTAAAGTGCTGATACCCAACAAATCAGCGGAAGATAACGTGCCATCGCGCAGTTTTTCGAGCCAAACCCCATGGATGGCCTGTTCATCAATCCCTTTTCGGACAATGGCTTCAATCATTTTTTGGTCTTTTAATATCGCATCAAGCCGTTTTTTTAATTCCGGACTAGTAAATTCTCCTTTTGTACCAACGGAAGGCAACGTCTTTTGAATTTCGCCCTCAACGTTTTCCAGATCGCTTTCTTTATTGGCCGGGTTTGGTGCAACATACGCAATGCACTCTTTTGCAATCGCCTCGCAGATTTCATTGAATTTCGATTGATAGATTTTCACATCTTGCACTGAGTTAACGAAACATACTTCAATGAGAACGGCAGGTTGATTTGTCCCTTTCAAAAAAGCGAGCTCACTTCTTTTTTTGGCACCTCTATTTTTTAATCCGCTTGCTTTGGCAATGGCCTGACTCATTCTCGCCGCAAAGGCCTGAAGTGAATCATTAAGATACAAAACTTCTGTGCCCAATGGCTGGTCTGTTCTTTTGCCGGAAGAGTTGAAATGAATACTCACATCCAGCTTCCTGTTTTTGGAGTTATGTTCACGTATCAAATAATTCAGGTTGTCACTCTGCTTTTTCGAACGATCATCCACAATTTTGTGGACCGTTATTCCTTCCTGCTGCAATAAATAGGCAACCCGATCTACCACTTTTCTTGCTTCCGTCACTTCATCTATGATATCTCTTGCACCACTGCCAACGCCGAAATGCCCTGGACTGATTGCAATAGAACTCATGATTTCACCTCCAAACATATAAAGACTTATTAAAAAATCTTACACTTTATAGTACGTTGCATCCAAAATCGGAGAAGGGCTCATAGCTTAATCCACTTAACCTTCTATCAATTAAATGATCAAGAAAGGCTATAACAGAGACAAAAAAATGGCCAACTTTGAAAAGTCGGCCATCAAGAAGCGTTGATTTCTCCTTTAGTAGTGATTGTTGATAAAAAAGCGCGAATTTGAAAAATAGTATCCTTGATATTTTCATCGAAGAATTGATTTTTTGTGAAATAGCTATGAACAAGTCCACGGGCAACGGTCAATTCAACCTTTCCTCCAAATTCAATCAATTTGTTTGCGTAACGGATTCCTTCATCCCTTAATACATCATTTTCCGCAACAACAATGAATGCAGGAGGCAGATTCGACAAATCGTCCGCCAATAAAGGGGAAGCATATTGGTGGAAAGTTTCATTCACATTGTTCAAATAGTGTTTTCTAAACCACGCCATGTCTTCTTTCAACAGGCCAAATCCGACTGCGAATTCTTCATAAGATGGCGTACTGAAAGTTAAATCGGTTACGGGATATAACAAAATTTGCGCATGGATTTCAGGCCCTTGCAAGTCCCGGTTTAACAATGTTACAACTGTAGCCAAATTGCCGCCTGCGCTGTCTCCCGCCACAATAATTTTCTTGTTGCCGTTTAATCGATTGTTGTTTTTCACTGTCCATAGGAACGCATCATATGCATCATAAACCGGTGTCGGGAATTTGTATTCAGGAGCCAAACGGTAATTTACAGAAACGACAACGGAGTTCGTTGACTCTGCCAACAACTGACACGACTCATCGCAGGTTTCAATACTGTTCAATACCCAGCCACCGCCATGATAATAGATGATGATGGGAAATGGGCCATTTCCTTTCGGCGTATATATGCGAACCTTTATCTTGCTTCCATCTCTGACAGGAATCAATTGGTCTTTCTTCTTTATAAAACTGGAACGGGTTTTGGTTTTCAATTTTAAAGCAATTTCCCTTCTATTTCTTTCTTCGGCTGGATCCATTGTATATAAAGGGGGTTGTTGATTCGCTTCTTTTAAATATTCGATTGTATTGGACAATAAATAGGACATTGAGGATCATCCCTTTTCTTATAATTCTTATTCGTTTACTATGTTTTAATTGTATACCTAACGAGCCCCACTTTCAACAAAAAACTTTCCAAATAAACAACTTTATATGAAAAGCCTTGATGGCGCTCTAAAATTTCAAAAGATGGAATTTGAAATTTAGAAACTTCCTCATAAAAGTAAAAACCCCATCTATCTCCCTCAAAGACCGGCGTTCGGTCATATCTTTCAATCCTTAGAAATAATAGAACCCCAAAACTCTTTTCTAACCGTTCCGTTTTATTTTTTTTTCACTAGGTGTTTATCTAATCGAGCATTTCAATCTCCCATATGCTATTGATGAACAGTGATTTGCAAGGAGGTGAAAATAAATGTATGGTAGAAAACATCATCAAATGAGACCAAGACCTATTTGTTGTCCACCGAATATTATGCCAACACAGATTGCACCTGCACAAGTTTCACCAACGCAAGAAGTGGTTAAAACAAACGTTTTCAATACAATTGTTCCACACTTTCATCCAGTGCATACAACTACTGTCAACCGGCATATCTATCACCATCAACACTATTTTCCTAGAACGTATTCCGAAGTGAATGAATATTACCAAATGTCCCAGCAATGCGGCGATCAACGAAATCCAAATCCGCAATGTTTCCCAATGCAACAAAGAAGATTCGGATTTTAATTAAAAAACAACTGCACCACCATTTTGTTGAACGTGGTGCAGTTGTTTTTTTACATTTTTTTCAATTTTTCATATTCAATTTGCAGTTGTTCAAGCCGCTTTCTTCCTTCTTCCCGGTTTCGAACGGTTTCCGCCTGGATTTGTTTTGTTTCTTCAATGCCTGCCAAAATGGTTCTCCAAGTATTTTCAAGGGTTTCAATCTTGATGCCCGGCTGACTTGCCGTGCGGGCGATATCCACACTGTTGCGGCGGATATTTTCTGCGTTTCTCATCAACATTTCGTTCGTCCGTTTATCCAATTCCTGCATCGAATCAGAAATCAATTTTTGACGTTGAATCGTCACGGCATGAATTAGTCCCTGTTTAAAAATAGGGATTGTCGTTACAAAAGCGGAATTGATTTTGGCAATCAAGTGGTTGTTCCCCTGCTGCATTAACCGGATTTGCGGTGCTGCCTGGAAGGATACTTGTTGCGCCATTTCCAAATCGTAGCGGCGCTGTTCCAGCAATTCGATTGCCCGCTGCAATGATTCCAGTTCCATCAGCGCTTCCTGATCCCCTTCGTTGGCACGGGCTTCCAAATTGGCAAGTTCCGGTTTCAGCTCCTCCACTTTTACTTCGATCGCAGCGATATATTCACTCAATGTTTTGAAATATTCAAGATTTTGATCGTACATTTGTTCAAGTTCGACCGTATTTTTCTTCATTTCCTGCTCGTATTTTGTAATCTCTTGATAGATGGCATCGATCTCTTTATTCATCGATTCGTATTTCGATAAAATCTTCTGAAGCTGCTCTTTTCCTTTTCCAAAAAGACGCGCCAAAAATCCTTTCTTTTCTTCTTTAAAATCTTCCGGATCGAAGCGGGCCATGATTTTATTTAAATGATTGATCAACTCGCTCGATTTTTCCAATTTGCTTTGTTTTATGGAAGATAACATCCGGTCGGAAAACTTGGAAATCGAATTTGCGGTTTCCTTCCCGAATTCCAAAACGGCGATTTGATTTTTGACGTCTATTTTTTCGGCAAGCGCGAGGACAGCCGGATCTTTTTTCAATTCCAATTGCCGCTTACGCAATTGAGACATCTCTTCTTCCGTTACAAGTTGTGGAGGCGCTTCAACAATTTCATGTTTTTCTTCATTCAATTTTGCATCCAAATCTTCAAACAACGGGTTTTTCGTTTCTGACATGGCAATCCTCCGTTCTTCATGCGTCATTTATTGTTTATAGTTTACACTAATTTCGATAGTTAGCATACGATTGATTGATAAAGAAAGTTTCAATTTTTACCCATGAAAAAATCCTTTCCACAACATAAAACTTAGGCAGATAAAAAAGACCACGTTCCCATCGAACGTGGACATTTTAAACAGAAACGGTTTAACGATGATTTTGATTATGTTTCGGATTTGGTATCGCCCCAATTGTGCTGACCCAACGATTCGTGTAATTAAAGAAACCGACAACAAAGGCAGCTTCCAGGATTTCATGATCATTGAACCCCGCTTCCCTCAGCAAATCCACTTCTTTTGTTGTAAGTTCATCCGGATACTTTGTCGCACGGAATGCATAGTCGCATAGTGCCCGCTGTTTTTTTGTCAATTCTGCACTTCTGTAGTTATACGTCAATGTATCGACCCATACCGGATCTCCTGTAAGTCTTCTCAATGTATCACTATGAGTGGTCAAACAATAATTGCAGCAATTCACAGAAGACACAACAAGACCGATCATTTCTTTGTCAACCAAATCCAAGTACGTGTTTTTCGTATTAAACAAGGAATACATGAAGTCGAGGAAAGCTTTGAATTGGATGGGGTTCAAAGGCAAAATATTGAATAAGGTGTTTACAACCCCCAATTTTTCTTCCTGTTTACGGACGTTTTCCTCAAAATACGCTTGCAGCTCAGACGGAATTTCTTCTAGTTTCGGCTTTTCCAAATAAGACCATTGTTCATCATACATACCCATCATTCTTCCCCACTTTTCTATCAATTTTCTCATATTATTTTATATGAATGAAGGATAATATTTTAGAACAGCGTGAGGAAAAAGATAAAAAGCGGTCTTACAATGTTCCGGCTGAACCACCGTCAATGTTTATGGAAGTGCCCGTAACGTAAGAGGCGGCATCGGAAACGAGAAAAGTGATGACTTTTGCCGCTTCATCCGTTTCCCCGATTCTTCCAAGGGGAATCTTTTTTCCGACTTCTCTCGAATATTCTTCCCAAGTGGAAGCCGGCATTTCCCTCTTCCATTTCGCTTCGATTTGTCTGCTTCGGATTAGTCCAATACATACAGTATTTACTCGAATATTATATTTTCCTAAATCTTTGCTCATCGCTTTTGTGAGTGCCATACCGGCAGAGCGGCTCACCGTTGTCGGAAGGCTGTTTTCACCCGGTGTTTTTGCAATGGAAGCAGTCACATTGACGATTGCTCCACCTCCACTCTCTTTTAAATGCGGAAGTGCATATTTTGAGCAATGGATGGCACCGAATAATTTTAAATTCAAATCCGCATGCCATAATTCGGAATCCACTTCTTCAAAAGAATGGGCAGAGGATGTGCCGGCATTGTTCACCAGAATATCTAATCTTCCGTAGTGGGATACCGTCTCCTCAATCAACCGTTTGCAATCCTCTTCTTTTGTCACATCCGCTGCAACCGTAAGAATCTCCTTACCGGTTTGGCCCTGAATCCATTCCTTTGCTTCTTTCAATGAATCCTTATTGCGGCCGCAAATGGCCACTTTTGCCCCCTCCTTGGCAAGTTGGAGGGCCGTATGTAACCCAATTCCTTTACTTGCCCCGGTGATGAGAGCAACTTTATCTTGCAAACCCAAATCCATTCATTCTTCTCCTTTACTTTTTTATGAATATTGTCCATGAAAAATAGAATCCCTTCAATGAATTTGTCAATGATTCATATTCAAAGGTTCAATTCTATTTATTCTTGCACGATGCGCTTTAGAATCTGTTCGCATCAAAAAAAATAAGAGGTTGGGACAAATCAAAAAAACATCATTTTCTTCTTGGAAAAAATGATGTTTTTTTGATTTGTTATTAATAATTGATTTCCGTTCCGGGGACGCTTTCCGCGGGCCCGGAACGAGCCTCCTTGGATCTCACTCCTTCGCTCCTGCGGGTTCTCTAGACACGAGCTGTTCCCGCAGGAGTCGCCACGTCACTCTAATCATTTTTTAGTTATATCAATTTGTTATCAAAACTCTTTCAACTGTCCCTTTAATTTTTTGTTTATGTCCCAGGCTCTTACATGGTGAATTAACACGAATATTTAAAATGTGTACCTACAATGATTAAAAGGATGAACAATACAACGATTAACGCAAAGCTATTTCCGCAATAGCTGTATCCTCCATAGCCATAGCCCATGAATAATCCCTCCCTCATTGATGGTACTCTAGTGTATGCTTTTATAAAGGAGGGTGTCAGGACAATAGCATAATTTCTATAATTTTTATCATTTTTGTATTTTGAATCGAAAACTTTTTTCAAACTTAAAATGCCCGCTATTAAAAGTTCTTTCTACAAAAGTGACGTTCCCTACCCTATCAATCAACAATACTGTTGAACAACGGGTGCCGTAGTGTGGCAATTGAATAAACGCCGGGGATAAATTTCTCTCCATTTCCAAACCGACACCTGTATCTGGCAACTCTTCATCCGGTGCGATTTCACGATCCATGACAATTTCAAATAATTCATCAATATCCACTTGTCCAGGATTATTTTTCAAATATTCAACCATGCGTTTTTTCCCTTTCACCACTTTCGGCCATGGAGTATTTAATGTATGATTGCTGACACTATGGACGCCGGGGAAAATCTCATTTTTTTCATCAAAAATATTATTATAATGCATTAAACGGTTTTGATCTCCGACGATTACGTTAAATCCTCCATAACAATCTTTCATTTTTGCCAATTCATCAATAAACTCGCTTGGATGAACGGATTCTTTCAAAAAATTTCTCACAATTTCCCCACGGGAACGCGGTCTTTTTGGTAAAGACGGATCGCGGAAATTCGTTAAGGCTGCGAATCGTCCGTTTTTTGATATTCCCAGCCACGTGCCCATTTCAAGCAGGTCCCTTCCCGCCAGAATCTCCGGTTCATCCTCCCAAAAATGGGCAGGTTCCGCCGGACGGTCATAAATTTCATCCCGATTTGCTACAACGATTAATTGAAATATTGGATGTTCCCCATATTGAAAATGAATTAAACACATACTCCCAACCCTTTTTTCATTATTTCTATCAATAGTTTATCATCGCTGGTCCCATTTCCCAAAGAAGAATGATAGCAGTCCGGTTCAATTTTTCTTCTTCATTTCTTCCAAGATCGCTTCCAAAATTTTATTTTTTCTTCTTAATGCGGAAACCACACTCACCATAAACCAAATGATCATCAAAGCTGGAACGACATAGAACAAAACGGATACGAATATTGACATTGCACTTCCCCCATTTCCATTTTTTATATACTTCGTGCGGCACACTTTTTATATAAACTGATCGATGCTACTATATTTCTTTATATGCGAATACAGTTCCATTTAACGATCATAGGCGGATGGTTTCTTTTTTTGTAGAAAGTATGAAGATAAAGTTGTTAAATTTTTCAATAATCCATCCCTATTTTATTCCAAATAATTTGTTTGGAAGAGGAACAGGGGTGTCCGGTGCCCCATTCCATCACTTGTCTTCGCATGGAACTGTTGTGAATGACATCCATTATTACATGCTTACTCCATATAGCTGTCCAGTACTTGCAACAAATGTGCATAAGCGCTTCCCGCCTTTAAGGCGGAGGCAACGGAAATCGCTTCATCCAATTGTTCATTGGTGATTCCAAGTTCCATAGCATTTTTCATATGGCGATCGGCCAAACCGGGACATTGGATTGCAAATGCCACTGCAGCTGCAATTAACTCTTTATAAGCCCGGCTTAAATGCCCCGCTTCCAGGACACTATGGGAAAAATCGGTATATCCTTGAGAAAATCCATTGTCTCTCATCTCATTGGAATTTGCGGCAACTCCCGCTTCCATTGCGGAAACCACAAACACGGCTTCCACCAGTTCTTCCAGGCTTGCACCTGCTCTTTTCGCTTTTTTTGTATGAACATCAATGCAATAAGGACACTTTGTTGCGTGGGCAATGGCGACAGCAAGTATTTCCTTTTCCTTCTTCGTCAAAGCTCCCGGTTTAAACACCTTTCTGTCGAATTGGGCAAATGCTTTGAATGGTTCCGGTACCAATTCTCTTAAATACTTCATCCCATGTTCTTTATTTTTTTCGTAATAACTGGCCATACTATTCCCCTTTACAAATCGTTTGTTATCCTAATAAATAAAATGTGGCATTTGTAAAAACCGTAAGTTTTTCAGTGAAATCGGCACGAATTTTATGGAATTCGGAAATTTTCACTATTTCTTTTAAAAATATTGTTCGATTTTCAAAAAAAGAGTATATAATCAAAATATATTGAAATATTCAAGGAGTGTTTGAAGTGAGTACAAATAAACGTGCATACAATTTTAATGCAGGACCATCCGCATTACCTCTTGAAGTATTGGAAAGAGCTCAAAAAGAATTGGTAGACTTTAATGGATCAGGCATGTCCATTATGGAAATGAGCCACCGCAGCAAAGACTATGATGAAGTTCATAACAATGCAATCAACCGATTGAAAAAAATCTTATCCGTTCCAGACAACTATGACGTGCTCTTCTTGCAAGGCGGGGCAAGCTTGCAATTTGCAATGGTGCCAATGAACTTTTTGACAAAAGACAAAACAGCAAGCTATGTGTTGACTGGTTCTTGGTCAGAAAAAGCTCATAAAGAAGCAAAACTTTTTGGTAATGCAGTGGTAGCAGCAAGCACGAAAGAAAATGAATATCGCAATATTCCGAACCTGGATGAAATTCAATTCAATGCGGACGATGCGTATGTTCATATTACTTCCAATAATACTATTTACGGCACTGAATGGAAAGAATTCCCTAATACCGGAGATGTTCCATTGGTTGCAGATATGTCCAGTGACATTTTATCCCGCCCAATCGATGTAAACCAGTTCGGCATCATTTATGCTGGAGCCCAAAAAAATCTTGGACCATCCGGGGTTACTGTAGTCATCATCCGCAAAGACTTGATTGAAAAAGCAAATACAGATATTCCGACAATGTTAAAATATAAAACACATGCAGTTAAAAACTCTTTATACAATACTCCTCCAACATTCGGCATTTATATGTTGGGCGAAGTGTTGCGTTGGGTTGAAGAACAAGGCGGCCTTGAAGCCATTCAACAACGCAATGTGGAGAAAGCGAAATATATTTATGATGTGATCGATGAAAGCAACGGATTCTACAAAGGACATGCAGAACCAAACAGCCGTTCACTTATGAACATCACATTCCGTTTGGCTGATGAAGAATTGGAAAAACAATTCCTGGCTGAAGCAAAAGCGGCTGGTTTCGTAGGACTAAACGGCCACCGTTCCGTTGGAGGATGCCGTGCTTCAACTTACAACGCTGTGCCTGTGGAAGCTTGCATCGCTTTAAGAGATTTCATGTACGATTTCCAAAAGAAACATCAATAAAAGAATGACAAAGGGGCATCAATGATTGATGCCTCTTTTTTATCGAATCGGCAAACCAATCAGAACCTGAAATGTTAAAAAAAGAAAATTTTATCCCCTCTTTTGGGAATAGTTATCTTTAAGGGCTCGCTGAAGCAATGCAATCGAACGGTCAAGATCCGCTTTCACCGTATCTTTATAAGCTTTCACTTTCTCCCGGTCACCAATTCGATAGATATACAATGTTTGCATCTCTGCACCTTCTTTAATTATCGGTTCCCTCGTGACATATCCATCTTTCAGCAACTCATGAAGGGATTTATACACTTCCGATTTGGTCGGTTTATAACCAAGATCTTTAAAATAATTTTGCAGATTTTCAAGAATTTGAAGACCATACAGCCTTCCCTTCTCTGCTTCATGAAGCATGTACAGTTTCAAAAAAGCCCGCTGTTTTATGATGAAGGTATTCTTCCTCATTCATTTACAACTCCTTAAGTGCTGTACGTGGATTGATAGGTTTTTATGAAAATACATGGCGCGAGAATTTTTTGACCAAGATGGTGGTTTAATTAGAACCATGTTTAATTAGAATATATAATAGACAAATTTATTTTGCAAAGTATTTGTGAAAATTCACATGCAAGTGCGCTTTATGAATCCTTCATAATAAGATGAAAAATGAAAAAGACTGTTGGATATATTTTCCAACAGTCTTTTCTTTGTTGAAGTTTGTTAGATTAATTAATAAGCTCTACCGAACCAAACAGTATGTTTTGCTTCTTTTCCGCATGTGATGCAAGTATGTTTCGTTGTTGGCGGATTAAACGGAATATTGCGCGATGTGAATTTCGTTTCTTCCTTCACTTTCGCTTCACATGCATCGTCGCCGCACCAACCGCCAAGAATCCAACCTGGGATCGTACCGTTTTTCTCACAATTTGCGATATGTTCTTTTAATTGGTCTAATGTATCAATATCTGTATGAGAGTTTGCATCGCGGAATGCTTTTGCTTTTTCATATAGACGTTGTTGCATTGTTTCCAATTCTTTTTCCACCGCTTCCACAACGGATTCAATGGAAACAGTGATTTTTTCATCTTCATCGCGGGCTTTCAAGATGACTTGATTGTTTTCCAAATCGCGAGGTCCAAGTTCAATACGGACTGGCACTCCTTTTAATTCCCATTCATTGAATTTAAATCCTGGAGATTGGTCTGAATCGTCGATGCGTACACGAATTCCTTTTTCTTTTAAAGCTTTTTGGATTTCTTCCAATTTTTCGATGATGGCAGGCGTTTTTTTCCATGGGCCGACAGGAATTAAGATCACTTGTGTCGGTGCAATTTTTGGAGGAAGAACCAATCCTTTTTCATCCCCATGCACCATAATGACCGAACCGATCAAACGTGTTGACGTACCCCATGAAGTTGTATGAACATGAACGTGTTTGTTTTCACGGTTCAAATATTTAATGTTGAACGCTTCTGCGAATTTTGTACCTAAATAGTGGCTTGTCCCGGCTTGTACGGCTTTTCCGTCTTTCATCATCGCTTCGATGGAGTAAGTATCCACAGCGCCGGCGAAGCGTTCAGATGGCGTTTTTTGTCCATCATACACCGGAATCGCCAATACGTTTTCTACCACATCTTTATAGATATTGAGCATTTGCATCGTTTCTTTTCGTGCATCTTCTTCATTTTCATGAGCTGTGTGCCCTTCTTGCCACAAAAACTCGGAAGTGCGGATAAATGGAAGAGTTTTCTTTTCCCAACGGAATACGTTTGCCCACTGGTTGATCAGTACAGGGAGATCACGATAAGATTTGATCCAGTTGGAATATAAATAACCAATCATTGTTTCGGAAGTAGGACGGAGCGCCAAACGTTCTTCCAATTTTTCCCCTGCCGCTTCCGTCACCCATGGAAGCTCCGGAGAAAATCCTTCCACGTGTTCTTTTTCTTTTTGGAAGAAAGACTCAGGAATCAGCATTGGGAAATATGCATTGCGATGCCCTGTTTCCTTGAAACGCCGGTCCATTTCCGACTGAATATGTTCCCAAATTTCATATCCATCCGGTTTGAATGCGATACAGCCGCGCACTGGCGTGTAATCCATCAAATCCGCTTTTTGAATTGTGTCAATATACCACTTTGTAAAATCATTCGTTTGTTGTGACATAGTCATCCTCCTCGCAACAAAATAGCGTAAAGATGCCCTTCTTTGGACGCCTTTACGCTGAATAGTCGTGTAACCACCAAAAAGGCATATGGAATCATTTTGACCATCAATTAATATTCATGGTTTCCGGTGGCGATATAGCTCTCAGCGAATGCTATTTATTCCATTCACACTTTGGATTGTTTTGTATACGAATATCTATTTCTAATATAATGTACCAAATTCAAGCAATAAATACAATTCCTATATAAAAATTTACATATAATTGTTCCGTTGATATTTGCGGCAAATGCTCCTAATGAAGGTCATATCCCATAAATAATAAGGGATATAACCCGAAAGAATTTTCAAAAAAAATAGAGTAATGTAATAAATTTCTCAAAAAAAATTATTATAAATCAATCGAAAATTGATATTTTTTTGATATCTCCTTCCATAATCCATCTATTATGATAGAAAATAATTCGGAAAAAATATTTCAAAAATCCTAAAATCCATTCTTTTATTAATACTCAAAGTTTACTGAGAAATTAGACAACCTCCCCTTTTTTTACTAATATTAAGTTTGTTGAAAATAATAAAATGGAGGTTGCAAAATGAAAGTTTCCATACGATGGAAAATTATTGTGGTAGTGCTCCTGATTATCATGATAGGACTTGGTGCCCTATCCACCGCCAGTTCCATCCTAATTTCATCGAAAACAGAAGAAACGGTCATTGATCAAAGTGAGAACCTTGTCAGTGAGTTGACCAATTCAATCTCAAATTTTATTGATGGTTATGAAAAAAGCATTTTAAAAATCACTTCAGACCAGGATGTCAAAGATTACTATCATCATTCAACAACCTATAATGATGAAGGGGATCAGGCATTCCGTCAACAATTGAAAAAATATTTGGACATTTATGATTCCGCCGCAAACATTTACTTTACTGATGGCAATAAAATTATTACGGAGCCTCATTTTGACGAAATTTTTGATTTGGATGTGAATTCCCGCGCATGGTATACGGAAGCAAGAAAAAATCCGGATGAAGTGTTATGGTCACCACCGTATGTGGATGCCCAATCGGGAGAATATGCCATTGCCGGGTCAAAAGCGGTGAAAGAAGGAAATGAAGTCATCGGCGTTTTGGGAGTTGACATATTATTATCCAGTTTAACAGAGGAAATTTCAAAAATAGATTTGGGGTTTGAAGGATATCCGATTGTGTTGGATTCTTCCGGCATGGCAATCGTCCACCCGACACAAACAGGCGATGATTTGAGCTCTGTGGGATATGTGGAAGAAATTCTGAAGGATGAAAAACAAAAAGATGCAATAAAAACGAAAATAGGAGATCAACAATCTGTTGTCGTTTATGAAAAAATTCCTTCATTAGGCTGGACTGTCGGCGCCGTTTATAATGTGGACCAATTGCATAGCACCGCCAAAAGCATACAGCATATGATTATTTTGTTTGCTTTGATGATACTTGTGGCAACTGCGATCATTCTGTATTTCACAATCACAAAAACGATTAAACCGCTACATACATTGAGCTCTTCCATGGAAAAGGTTGCACAAGGCGATTTAACTGTACATATCGATACGAAAAGAAATGATGAAATCGGCCAATTAGCCCAGCATTTCAATAAAATGCTAAAAGAAATGAAAAAAATCATCGGGGTTGTTCAAGACTCATCCCGGCAAGTCGAAGACCGTTCCCATCATTTGAGCGCCCTTGCGGAAGAAACGAATGCATCCAGTGTTGAAGTGACAAAAGCGGTAAGAGACATTGCCATCGGAGCAACTCAATCAAGTGAAAATGCGGATCAAGTTACAGTATCCTCAGCAAAATTGGGAGAAAAAATCAACCAAATGACGGAACAATCAAAAGCGCTCAAAGGAATTACAAATGAAGCCAACGATCTGAATCAAGAAGGGCAAGATAAAATGTATAGCTTATTGAATTCCTTTGAAAACTCGAAAGCGGAATTGGAGAATATGGCCCGCGCCGTAACTTCCCTAGAAGGAAAAATCGAAGCCATTGAATCGATTATGGATACCATCTCTGAAATCTCTGAACAAACAAATCTTCTCGCTTTAAATGCGAGCATTGAGGCGGCCCGTGCAGGGGAACACGGTAAAGGATTTGCCGTTGTGGCCGATGAAGTCCGGAAACTTGCGGAACAATCCGCAAAAGCGACAGAACACGTCAAATCGACCATCCAACAATTGCAACAGGAAGCAAATACGGTTGTCGATGAAATGAATGAAATGCAAGAGACTTTCAAAGATCAGGAAAAAGTGGTTGAAGATACAGGAAACCTATTCCAGAACCTTTCAACGTTGATTCAAAATATGGAAAATACATTCAAAAACGTGATTGAAGAAATAGACGGCATTATCAAATACAAAGACCGTGTCGTTCAAACGATTGAAGAAATGTCCATGACGGCTCAATCAACGGCTGCAGCTTGCGAAGAAGTGAGCGCGGCAAGCGACGAGCAGCTAAATGCCATCCATTCAGTGGCTGAAGCTTCCGAAGAACTGAACCATTTAAGCAAAGAGTTATCGGAAACCGTAAGCAAATTTAAAATTTAATCAAAAAAATGGGCTGACTGGAATCCAGTCGGCCCATTCATTGTTTCCAAATCATTTATGCATCTTCTTGAGTTTCCAAGCGTTTGCCGAAGATCAGCTTCAATAACGGCGGAGTAACCAAAGTAGTAATGATGATGACGACAATCATGGCTCCATAGAACTCATGGGATAATATGCCGCCAGACAGTCCGATGGAAGCCAAAATTAACGCCACTTCCCCGCGGGAAATCATTCCTGCGCCAATGCCCGCAGAGGATTTCCATCCAAATCCGCAAACTTTTGCCCCAAGTCCGCAGCCAATAAATTTGGAAAGCACAGCAATCAATGAGAAGGCAATGATAAATACGATTTGATCCCCTATACCATCAAAGCTCATAGGCAATCCGATGTTGATAAAGAAGAACGGAACAAATATGCCATAGGCAATCGGGGAAATTCCGTGTTCAATTTCTTTTGCATATTTTGTTCTGCTGATGGCAACCCCCATGAAATATGTACCAATGATTCCTGATACACCGAGGAAATCAGCGAAATACGCCGCAGCGAATAATAAAATCAATCCGGCTGTAACAACCGGTTCTGTAATCTGCATGCCTCCAAACAGATGCATGAATTTTGGAACAATATATTTTCCAACAATGTAAATGATGATAAAGAAAATAATTTGTTGGGCAACGACCCATGCGATATTTGTATCCGTCCCCATAAAGAAGCCGATGGCAACCGCGATGAGAATGACAACGATGACATCATCCAATACCGCTGCCCCAAGCAGAGTCGCACCTTCCCTGCTGTTCAACCAGCCGATTTCCCGCAATGTTTGAACGGATATACTTACGCTAGTTGCAGCGAGCAATAACCCTAAGAATACACCCTCGGATGTAGGGATATGGAATAGAGGAGATGCAGCCCATCCCATGATGATCGGCATAACCACCCCTAAAACGGCTACAAGGGTTGCCGCCTTCATATTTTTGTTCAAACTCTCCAAATCCGTTTCAAGTCCGGCGAGGAACATCAATAATAAAACGCCGATTTCACTGAAAACATGAATCAGTTCCGTTTGCTCAATCCAACCGAGAACAGCTGGACCCAGGATAATCCCGGCAATGATTTTTCCGAGGACGGACGGTTGACCAAAGCGAAGGCTGATTTGACCCGCTATTTTGGCAACAAGTAGCACGAGAACAATCTGTAAAATAAAGTCAAAAACATCCACCTTTGTAACCCCCTGTTGTCAATTTTCTATGAAAGGAAGCCAAAAAAAGACATGGTGGAGCCCTTTTGACAGACTCCACCATGTTTCCGCTCCCTATTTAATTACGAATTCAATTATAATCGAATTTTATTATTGTGTAAATTCCTTTTTTTCAGTTTATTTAAAATTCCTTTATTTCCCTTTCAATAATTGCACAGTTTTATGCCGATCATCGCTTTCGCAAATGGCGGAAATCACCGCCACCCCATCCGCTCCGGCTTCTTTCACTTTTTGTGCGTTCGCTGGTGTGATGCCGCCAATTGCCACAATGGGGAAATTCGGATACATTTCACGAGCCTTCCTTAAAAATGTCACTCCCGCAGGCTTTTTTGCATCCGGCTTTGATTTCGTTTCATAGATTGGACCGATGCCCACATAATCGGCGCCGCTTTGGACGGCTTTCACCAATTCTTCTTCATTGTGGACGGAAACACCGATAACTTTATTTTGAAACTTTTCCCGAATTTCTTGGATCGGTGTATCGTCTTGTCCCACATGAACACCATCGGCATCAATTTTTAACGCAAGTTCCACATCATCGTTAATGATAAATGGCACCTGATACTGTTTGCATAAGGATTGGCATTCCCTGGCAAATTGTTCAAGCTCCCCACCGGTTAACGGTTGTTTCCCTTTTTCTCTCAGTTGAAAAAAAGTAATTCCCGCTTGCAATGCATCTTTCAATACTTCAAGGGGATGTTCGCTCTTGCAATTTTCCGTTCCCATAATGAAATAAACCGCCAACTCTTTTCTATTCAATGATTTCCACCTCCGCTTCATATCCCAACCGATGGGCAAAGTGATTCGTCGGTCCATGGCCATGGCCGATATTGAGCGGATTTTCGATAGCCCCTTGGACAAATTTTTTCGCTTCAATAATGGCTTCCTTCAAAGACAGCCCTCTTCCCAAATGGGCGGTAATGGCTGCCGAAAAAGTGCATCCTGTCCCATGGGTATGTTTCGTATTGATTCTTTTTGATCTCATTTTGAATGAAGACCCGTCTTTGAAAAACACCGTATCAACCGCGGATGGCCCGTCCAAATGCCCCCCTTTCATGACGACGCAATCAACTCCAAGCTGCAAAATCTTCTCCGCCGCTTCCCGGATCTCTTCCGCAGTATGAATGTTCATGCCGGTGATGGTTTCCGCTTCCGGGATGTTTGGGGTGACAATGTTCGCAATCGGCAGCAATTCCTTTTTCATGGCCCGCACGGCATCTTCTTGCAGCAACGCTTGTCCGCCCTTCGCAATCATAACCGGATCGACAACGATTTGAACTTCTTGATCCCTCAAGCTTTTCGCGATTCTTTGAATAATATCCGCAGAAAACAACATTCCCGTTTTCAAGGCTTTTACATCAAAATCTTCGAAAACCGCCTTCATTTGAAGTTCGACAAAATCAGGAGTTGTTGGATAAATCCCTTCCACACCCAACGTATTTTGGGCCGTCAATGCCGTAATGACGGATGTGCCAAAAACCTTCAGCTCCTGGAATGTTTTCAAATCCGCCTGAATGCCGGCGCCTCCACCGCTGTCCGAGCCTGCAATCGTCATAACGATATTCATTATAATTCACCTCTTGAAATTTGATGTAGACCGTTTATGATTTCCACTTGGAATGAACCAAGGTATTTTTCTTTCGAAGCAAATTCGGCCACTTTTTTATAATCGGCCAACACGTTCCGGATATTTTCGAGTCTGTCCCCTTCCAAACATAATGCTCCCGCGCAAATGGCGCTCAATAAACAGCCCGTCCCCGTCACCTGCGTCATCCACTCATGGCCGCCGCGGACAAAAAGAATCCATTCCCCATCCGTTACAACATCTTCTTTTCCTGAAACCGCAACCATTGTTCCAAATTTCTTGGCCGTATCCTTTGCCACAAGGACAATATCCATCTCCCCTTCTCCGCTGTCCACACCTTTTGCCTGCCAATCGATTCCGGCGATTGCAGCCAATTCACCGGCATTGCAACGGATTAAATCAAACTTGATTTCTCTCAACAGATTTTCAGACACTTCTTTACGATATTTCGTGGCACCTGCCCCCACCGGATCCAATACAACAGGAATATTCAATTCATTCGCTTTTTTTCCGGCTAAAAACATGGCTTCCACTGAATTTTTATTCAATGTGCCAATATTGATTAACAATGCATCGGAAATCGATGTCATATCTTCAACATCCAATGGCTCATCCGACATGACAGGTGAAGCGCCAATGGCAAGCAAGCCGTTTGCTGTAAAATTTGTCACCACGGTATTGGTAATGCAATGAATCAATGGATTCTTTTGTCTGATTTTGTATAAGCTCATTTGTTTTCTCCTTTCAATCCGGATTAATCTTTTGAAACTTAAAAATGCTCTTTTGCACGGCGCAAAAGAGCATTGAAAAGACTGCAAGTATCTTCAATTGCTCCCTACGGCAGTGCTAACTGCATCAGGTTCAAAGGGTTAGGTGTTTCCACCTTCTCAGGCACCAGGCCACCCCTGCAATTTCCAAAATTCCCTATGTAATTAAAAAGCTCTCCAGTAATTGGAGAGCAAAAAATTCACAATATCCATCTATGAATTCATGGATTGCTCCCTACGGCAGTACTGGCTGCATCAAGTTCAAAGGGTTAGGTGTTTTCACCTTCTCAGGCACTCGGCCACCCCTGCAAAAAAACATAATAATTCTGTTGTTTCCTACATTATACCATATGGATTTTTCAATTTTACATGATTTTATAAAACTAACAAACTTGGTTATTTCGATTCATTTATTCATTGCAGTTCGATTTTCCCGTCTATTTCGATATCATCCAAAGCTTGGTTTGCCAACCGGTCCGCTTCTTCATTTTCTTTTCGGGAAACCGGTTCAAATTCGGGTTTGATGCCAAGCCGGTTCAAAGATTCATCAATTCGATCCGCCCAATTCATCAACTCTTTTTCATAAACCGGCCATTCACCGCTCATTTGATTGATCACCACTTGCGAATCGCCGATAAATCGGACCGTTTGGTGATGGACGCCAAGAGACTCCAATTCTTGGACAGAAAAATGAAGCGCTGCGTATTCCGCTTCATTATTGGAAGAAAGACCATTCAAAGTCAAATTTTTCCGCAACCGATATTTCTTTCCGTTTTGCTCAAAATAAATGACACAACCCAACCCGGATATGCGGCTTTCAAGATTAAATCCGCCATCAAAATAAACCGTCACATTCGAAGGTTCCGTTTCCATCTCTTTTATATATTTTTTTATTTCTTTCAATGTCCAAGTCGAATCATGTTCATCCAAAAAAAGAATGTTTTTTGTTCTTCCGGTTTTCATCAGCTCTTCCGCGACGGAAAGGGCGTGGGCTGGAGGCATTTCTTCCGAACGAAAAACCGTTTCCACACCCTTGTGGTGATACGTCCATTCGATTGTGATTTTCAAAAAGACCCCTTCCTTTTCCCTATTTTCTACAATAGTATTTTCAATTGGACGACAAAGATACGAAATATCCTTTCCCCGCCTTCATATGTTCACCAACGAGTTATTGACATTCTTCGACTTAGATATAAAATGAAAGTAGGAATTTGTATATAATTGTAACCCTTTTTCTATATTAATAGGAAATTTCGTTTATTTTTTTTTACAAGATATTAGGAGATGATATTTTGGCTAATGAAATGGAAAAAAAGAGATTGGGATGGTTTAAAAATCCTTTATCGAATCAGAGTGAGATGGAACAACGGGAAGAATCTCCCGAAATGGTTGTAGAAGATTTGCCTGCAGAAAATGAAAAAGTGGAAGAACAAGAAACGGTTCAACCGATTAAAGCTGAAGAAGAGTCTTTCATTTTTTCAAGGGATCAGCAAGACAAAGTGGCAATGGATGTCATTGTTTCAATTGAAAATATCATTAAAGACCGCCAATTGCTTTCCTATAAATATAATGCGCTGGTAGAACAATTGGAAAATGCGAACCAAATCATCAATCGCCTAAAGCGCGATCAATTGAAAAAAGATCAAATCATCCAGGAAAAAACAAAGGAAATTCGGGACTTGGAAATCAGCTTGACCAATAAGCAAATGAGCTATGATCAATTGCTTGAAGACTATAAAGAATATCAGCTGAAACACAATTTGGAATATGACAAATTGACGAACCAGCTGGAAACCGAAAAAGCGAAATACAATAAACTCTTTGAAGAATCTGCAAGAATCCAATCACAACAAGTACAAAAAATTAATGAACTGGAAGAGCGCATCCGTACACTAGAGATTGAAAATCAAAGATATTTGGAACAATATGAAAAAATTGTTGAAGAAAAGGCGCAACTAATGAAAACAATCTCAGATTTTACAGAAAGAATGTCTTTCTCCTTTTCACCAAAACAAAACGATTAAATGCCCTATTTACTTTTTCCCAGGAGAAAGGAGTAAGGAATGTCTGTCCATAATGTTAAAATTCTCGAATTGTTGTCGATTCATGAAGTTAACGGATATAGCTTGCTTAAATTGAAAGTCTTTTCTTTCAAAGATCAAATGGAACTTTACTGGCTTATCGATCATGAAACCGGCAATGCCTTGCAAGAGATTTGCAAATTCCGTGGTGCCGAGCGCTACCGTTTATCTTTGCAGACCTCTTTCAATGCCCAAACGCAACGGTATACCAGTTTTGTGACAAAAACCTACCGCGATTCGAGCCAAAAAATGAACTTCCACTGTTCAGCCAAGTTCCATCGGCAGCTGGAAAGAATAAAAAATTGCCAAAGTATTACAAGTTTATTGTCTTTTGATTTTTTATTCCCGAATTTGCCGAAGGAAGAAACCCTCAATGTGCTGGAAAATGTCGAAGAGGATATCCATGATTCAACCGGGACTGCCTCCGATGTTGAGGAAACTGCCCTTGTTGAGGAAACAATCGAAGCAATCGCTGATTCAAATGATATTCAGAATGAAACCGAAATCAAAGAGGAAACGGTTGAATCGGAAATTCTTACGGAAGAAGAGGAAAAAATTTCAGTCGATCCGGAAGAAAAGATTGAAGATTCCGGTGTTCAAGATAACATACCTGAAAAGGATTCGGTGAATGAACCGGCAAAAGAACAGAAGTCTGATTCTGTTGCCCATACATACATATTTTCGAAGCTGCCGCAATTGAAAAGGCGATTCCGTTCCAATAAAGGATTCCCCCAACATCTATTGACCGCTTCATTAATATGCGCGATCTTATTGATTGTTTTTATTATTATTTTTGACGTTTTATCCAGTCCAAAATCCAAAACCGTTGAAAATGCCGATTCTTCATCCACAATTAGCGAAGACAATTCAAGTACCGCCGATGAAAGTACCGATCCATCAGAGGGTGGCATACCTTCACTTCAGATTGATGACTTTTTGACTTTCAGTATTCCGGATGGTAATGTTGCATTGACGTTTAACGACGGTCCAACTAAATATACACAGGCGATTGTGGATGTATTAAAGGAAAAAGAAGTGGGCGGAACATTTTTCTTCATTGGTTACAATGTCCAAAAACATCCGGACATTGTTGAGTATGTTCATACCAACGGGTTTTCCATCGGCAGCCATTCAATGACTCACGCAGCCATGAATGAGCAAACGTTGGAGGAACAACAATATGAAATCAGCGAATCCAAAAAAGTCATAGAAGAAATCATCGGCCAGCCGGTAAAATTTTTCAGACCGCCAAACGGTTTAATCAACGAAACGACCCAAGCGGCGGCGGAAAAAGAACAAACCCAAATCATTTTATGGAATCTTGATCCAAGGGATTGGGAATCGGAAAAAGCGGAAGAAATTGTGGAAAAGATAAAAAGTGAACCGACATCCTCTTCGATTATTACTTTTCATGAATCGGCACAAGTCGTTGAGGCGTTACCAACCATTATCGATTATTTAAAACAACAAAATCTAAAAATTGTCAATTTGCAATAAGAAAAAGCTTGGGCCTGAGAGACATTTCAGGCTCAAGCTTTTTCATTTTGGAATTGAACGGATGAAGTTCGTGTATATATCACTTTACAGAAATCTTGATAATCTCCCTGCCATTTGCCGGTTGAAGCGGGCGGTTATTATTGCCATAAAATTTGCTGAATAAGGCGATCTGATCCTTGGAAAATTCAATAGGATTTTCAAATATAATCCACCGGACCCCCTCTGTACATGGCGGAGTCGTCAATGACCCCTCATAATAATAAGCTGTTTTTTCTTCGGGGATGAATTGCAAAAGATTGAAGGCTTCATATTCTTTTTCTTTCAATGTTTCATCCTTTAAAAATTTCCATACTTCTTTTATCATATCGTTTTCTTTGCCCGATTGAATAAAAACCGCTACGACTGCCAGTTCCCCTTTTTCATTTTTATGGACTAGATGCAATTCCATGTCATGGCTTTGACCTTCTATCTGATGCTCGCTTGGCTGGTGGAAATGGAATGATTCGAATTTGTATTGCTCGTTGTCGATCGTAATAAAATTCAAATTGGATTTTGAAACAGCTTCCAACGTATGCTTTTGTTTTACCAGCCCCAGCTGTTCCTCGCCATAAGAAAATCGGATGCTTGGAGCTTGTTTGCGGACGACATCAGCCGATTCAATTTGGATTGGCGATTGCATCGTCCCCTTTTCACAGGCTTTTTCCTCAGCGTATACCGTTTCATCTTCGAAATAGGATACTTCCTTTTTGGTGATTGTTTCTTCATGGTTTCCAGTCAGTTGTTTTGGCGACGTCATTTGATGAGAAAAATACGCCGTTGCGCTTAAAAATGAAAAGAACGTCAAAAGGAGGATTAAATGTCTGATTTTCATCGGGATTTCCTTTCATTTTTTGTTATTTAACTTAACCAGAATCTTTCCTTTTTTATACTTCCAACCTTTTACTTTTCAATAAAAAAGTGCTGGTTTACTCACCAACACCTTCGTTTTTATATAAAGTGACTTGATTTCGTCCATTATTTTTTGAATGATACAATGCTTCATCCGCCATTAAAATGAGATCGTTTGGATTGGATCCTTTCTTCGGTACGACAGTGGCTACACCGACACTCACCGTAACAAATTCATGGGTAGGAGATGATTCATGGGGCAGCTTTAATCCGAGAACATCCTTCCGAATTTCCTCCGAAAGTTTTTCCGCTTCATGTTCATTGGAGGAATTCAAGAGCAGACAAAATTCCTCTCCTCCATATCTGCATACAATTTTATCCGGAAACTGATTATGCTGTTTCAAACAGTCGGCTATTTTTTGCAAGCATTCATCCCCCTTGACATGACCATATGTATCATTAAACTTTTTGTAATGGTCAATATCCAAGAGAATAAGGGAAATCGGCTCTGAACGCGCTATCGCCCTTTTCCATTGCTCCTCTATATGTTGATTGAAGTATCTCCTGTTATATAGTCCCGTTAATGCATCCATATTGGCTATATATTCCAAAGATTGTATGTTATTGGCCAGTTGGCTGCGCATAATATCAATGTTTCCAATTAATTCGGATAATTCATCCCGTTTTTTATATGCGGGGACATTTTTTGTAAAATCATGCTCCGTATAAGCTTTCACACTGTTGCTTAATTGAATGATCGGTTGGATGACCTTTTTTAATATTTTAATTTCGATGATGACAGCAACAACAATGGTGAAGAAAACGGCAATGACGACGGAAATCAGGATTGTATTGATCTTTCTTCTCATTGTGTTTCTTACAATGGTTCTTTGTTCTTCCACCAACCAATAATACTCGCTGTACATTTGCCGAAATTCTTCCAATGCTTTTTCGCTTTGTTGCAGCAATGCCGTGTTGACCCCTTGATCTTTATCTGTCAAAAAAATGAGCGGGGCGATCAGCTCATCTTGTATGTATTGTCCCTTTTTCACGAATTCATCCGTTTTATGTACCAATAGAGGAAAAATCTTCGTTTGCATCCGAATGTCTTCCGCATTCTTTTTATATTTTTCCACTCCAAGATCATATGTATCCAAATAATATGTGTCGCCCGTTATACAATATCCCCTTTGCCCGATGATTTGATCATTGACTGCCTGATAAATTTGAGTGGCGGTTTCATCGATCGCATCCAATGAACGTTGCCCTTTAATATTTTCATTTAAAAACAGGCGAATCGAGATAATCGCCAGTAATATAATAATAAAAATAATGCTTGCTGTTACAATGATGGAATGCAACAAACGCGTTCCCAATTTCCCTAATGTTCTATCCTTCACCCTTGTGCATCTCCTCTTTCCCAACCACTGACCAATAGGTAACATTTATTGTATTGCACTATATTTTACCGTACAACAATCTATATATTTTATCAAGTATTGAAAAAATTTATCAATAAAAAAGCCGTATCTATATTGATACGACTATTTCAGATAAAACAGCCCCCCGCTGACGATTTCAATTTTGATTCTCGGCTGAAACCGTTCTTCCAACGCTTTTTTCTCAAGCTCATAAATTTCAGGTTTTTCTTCAACACCGACATAAAAGTGATCCAAAATTTCTTGTTCCCTTTCCCATCGTTTTTTCGCCTCATCCGCCCACGTCATATCATCATTGGCAATATAGTTTTCAATGGCTGTCTCCAATCTTTCAATCGCTCTCATCGGCGAAACGATATAAGGAAGGCAATAGGCGTTTCTCGGGAGTTCATTCGTCAACTTCAGTCCAATCAATAAGTCTTGAAAATTGCTTTTGACGCTTCCATGAATCAAATTGATCCCCAAAGAAAATAGCATTTCCTTTGTCTGATCCGTATGATAAGAAACTTTAAAATTTGCGCCAATCCATGGAAATAAGCTGGCCCCTTCTTCATTTTCATACAGTTGGACAAAGGAACCCAAATCTTTTGTCGCCTGAAATATTTGATGCATCCTCGTCGAACCATAATGAATATATTCGCCACGGATCTCTTGATTTTCCGGCCTTTTCGTTATGAAGGTCACCTTTAAAGGGTTGGGTTGTGCATTTGTGCTTTCAACAAATTGCCAATAAAAAGGGCGATTCATGATTCGCTTATCGATGTCGGAGGTTAACTGTACCGTCAGATGATTGGGTGTATCCTCCAAAATTTCGCAATCTGTTACACTAAAAAAAGTCCGCAAATAGTCATGGATTTGCTCTGCTAACATCTTTCAGCCCCTTTCAAGATGATGGTTCAGGTGAATCCGAGCTGGTCTTCCAAGCCATAATCCTCGAAATGGAAATTTGATACAAAGTTAGGAGAATTGTATATTCGTTCTTCCACTTTGTTCGTTAAAATATCGTCCAAGTCCCCTACAATTTTTTCAAATACATCGATTTTGTTCGTCAATAAATCGATGATCCGGTCTTCTATCGTGTTTTGAATGGCAAGATTATAAATATATACATCCGATTGTTGGCCAAATCGGTGCACACGGCCGATTCGCTGCTCAATTTTCATCGGATTCCATGGCAAATCAAAATTGATGACATGATGGCAAAATTGCAGGTTGATCCCTTCCCCGCCTGATTCCGTTGCGATGAGCACATCCGCATAATCCTGGAACAATTTTCTCATCCAATCCCGCTTATTTTTGCTGAATTTTCCATTAAACAGGACACTTTTGATCCCTTTTTGATATAAATACCATTGCAAATAAAGTTGGGTGGCACGATATTCGGTGAAGATAATGACCTTCTCTTTTGCTTTTTGAATGATTTCGTAAGTTTTTTCCGCCTTTGAATTGACATCCAATTGGGACATTTTCTCTATGATTTCATCAATATATTCCCTTTCTTCCCGCGACTGCACTTTTTCTTTCAGTTTGATCAATGTTAAATAAGCCGCTTCTTTGCTGGAACACATTTCTTTTAATAAGGTGGTCATGACAAAGGAATTGCTGTATAGATTTATCCGTTCTTTTAGATGCTCGATCATTCCGTAGACCTCTTGTTCCTCTTCCGTCAATTGAATCGGAATCGTTTCGACATGTCTGCCCACCCATTCAATGCCCGTATCTTGTCTGCGGTTCCGGATCATCACCTGATTCACCAGTTCTTTTAAATATTCGTCTTCCTGTAAACCGTTTTTCCCTTTTCTAAAATAGGCCTGGAAACTTTCGATGTTTCCTAAATGCCCAGGTTTTAACAAGGATACAAGATAGAAAATCTCGAAAATATTATTTTGAATTGGGGTTGCCGTCAACAGCAGGCAAAACTTCTTTTTTAATCCCTGTACAAATTGGTACGTTTGGGTTTTGTTGTTTTTTAATTTATGGGCCTCATCAATAATAATCATATCATAATCCTGTTCATAAATTTTTTCCCGATATAGACTGCGTTTTGCCATATCCATGCTCATCACGACAAAATCATATTGTTCAAAAGGCACGTTCTTTTTCCGGCATCCAATGGCAGGAATGGAAAATTTCCCGTTCAATTCATCGACCCACTGGGTAAGCAAAGATGCCGGCACCAATATTAATGCCTTTTTTACAAGCCCCCTTAAAATGTATTCCTTCAAAATCAAACCGGCTTCAATGGTTTTACCGAGACCCACTTCATCCGCCAAAATCGCCTTTCCGTTCATTTTTTCAATGACCGTCCGGGCAGCGTCAATTTGATGGTCAAGAAATTGAATATTAGTCAAAAACTTTGGCGCCTGCAATCCTGAAAAATCGGTAATCAATTGGTCTTTCACGACATCATAGGCCATTTTGTATAATGTCCAATCATCCCATGGACCGCCTTCATTTAATCGTCGCGCAAATTCTTCCTTCCAGCCGGAGGATTTTTCAATCATCATGGTTCTCTCCCCCCTTTTCATTTTAGATTGTCCAAAAAGCGGAATCCTATGAAGATCCGAATGTTTCCTGTCGGATAAAAAACCCTTCTTTTCGCAAACTAAAAATGAAAAGCGAAGAGAAAAAATGAAAAATGGTTATTCTTCATCACCTTAGGTATTTTCCTTTCAGCTGTTTTTATGCCCGGATATATAAAAGTTCATTTCTTCCTTTGGTGGATGAAATGAGCGTCCATTTATATATTTGGCTGTTTTTTTTACGTAATTTGCGGAAGGCTTTTGAGAATAATAAGTGCACATGGAGGGCAGGAGGTGAGAATTTTGAGCAAAAATAATAAGAAAACTTTGAATGAACGTACCCACAACCCATTTGAAACATATAAACATTTGCACCAAAATACGACAAGCAACAAGAATAATCCGGAAGACAATACCGCGGAAATTTCGGAGGAGTTTGATTCAAAAGCAAAAAACAAGAACAATAAAACGAATCATGATAAAAACCAAAAATCCAACAAGGATGCTTAACCTTTTCATTGAATCCCCGTTTTTTTGGAGGTAATCCAATGAATAAAAAACAAGTCATTTTTCTGAACCGCACCCACAAAAATTTTAATTTGTACATCGGCAACAAAGGAGATCAAGATTTTTTTAAAGAACTTGAAACAGCGCAACCTGTTTCGGATAAGGTCATACCCATTGATCGTTTTAAAAAATAACTTTCCGTGACATTTCTATAAACTTTTTGCAAAAAAGTTTTTGAATAAAATGTGAAAAAATTCACTAACTCTTTCTTTTTTTCAACATTAAGCGTACAATGTAATTGAAAAGATTGATATATAACAATGGAAATGACCGATTGCGGTGTTATATAACAAATTTATGGAATTAGGAGGCGTAAACCATGTGGGTGCTAACAGTTTTTGATGGCGAAACATTCCGGATTTATGAGTTCGAAACGAAAGAAGAAGCAATGAAAGTAATGGAAGAAATACAACTGCCAGCCATCCTTTCTTACACAAACTTGACTTTGGTTGCTTAACCCCCTTTCAAACAGACTTTTGGCCATACATTCAAGGAGCATTTATTGCTCCTTATTTTTTTTGATTTCACTAGATTTTTCTGTCGGAACTGCCAATATTCTTCACTTTTTTCTTCGTGATTTTTGGGAAGTATAAGAATTAGTGAAAAACACATTGGATGAGGTGATATTGATGAAAAAACTGTTCTCCTTTTTCATATGCTTATTCGCCTTTGGATTTGTCCTTGTGCCTTCCGAAATCGAAGCGCACTATCATTCATCCTTTATTAAAGAATACGAACAGTTGGATGATGAAAAGAAACAACAAGTGGATCAAATTTTAAATCATTTACATGAAGAACTTGAAAAATTGGGAGTAAAAATTGATCATCCGAATGTTCATGAAATCATTTCAAGGTTAGATGAAGAGACACAACAACAGGTCAAAGCCATTATCAAAGATTTGGATGAAGGCAAAATCACATCAGAAGAAGCGGATAAAAAACTCGAACAATTAGGGGTGCTGCCTAAAAAAGAAAATTGTAAAATCTTTGAAAATCTTGATGATGAAACAAAAGAAAAGGGAAAAGAAATTATGAAAGAACTGAAAAGTGGTGCCATCACCCGGGAAAAAGCCGATGAAAAATTCAAAGAATTGGGGATCGAATTGCCAAAGAGACAAGAATTAAATGATGAAACGAAAGAAAAAGTGAAGCAACTCCTTGAAGAAGCGGAAAAAGAATTTGAACAAATCGGAATCGAATTTCCAAAACATCATTATAAACATTTAATCGAATAAACGAAAAATCCAGCGAAAACAAATTTTTTCGCTGGATTTTCCCCTTTATATATATTTTATAAAAATAATAAAAAACAGTTGTGAAGATTTGTTGAATTTGAAAACGCAATCATCTTGAACAAAATGTGAAAAGTTTCACTAACTATTTTCTTTTTGGTTTTCAGGGTGTACAATGAACTTGAAATTGATATATAACAATTTCTTGGATAACAAAAACCAAAGGAATTGTTATATAACAAAATTATATTGAAGGAGTTTGATCCCTCGATGTGGGTACTTACTGTATTTGAAAAAAATTCTTATCGAATCTTTGAATTTGTGGAAAAAAGCGAAGCTACAATGGCACTTCAAAAATTCGGTAAATCCGCATTTTTGTCCTTTACAAAATAATTGAAATGAAAAACAGTGGCGATAGATATAAAAGTTTTCGGTGAAAAAAACATGAAGGAGGAATTCTGAATGTGGGTTGTTACAGTTTTTGAAACGGGCACTTTCCGCTGCTTTGAATACGATACAAAAGAAGAAGCTGTCCGTGCGTTGCAAACTTACAAAAACAATGCCATCTTATCTTTCACAAAATAAGAGTACCGCTTGTTCCCCATCCATAAAAAAATTATCATCCGGCCTTGGATGATAATTTTTTTTAAACTTTTACCCCGATATTGTATTGGAATCAGCTATGCAACCGCCATTTTCAAAGCGCTTACATTCCATTTACCCTCTCGTTTTTTTCTTCTCGAAATGCTTTATTTTTTCTATTCTATCAACTGATTTTGCCCTATTATTTACAAACAACAAAAATATATACCCATTTTTTCTATTAATTAATCCTATTAAATTGTGACAAATTTGTGAAAATATATAGTTTCCTCCACAATCCGACATTTTTTTCAAAAAAAATGGTATACAATGAAGGAGCTTCTACAGCAATAAACAAAAAATATCATGAACAAATTTACTGGAGGAGTAAAAATGTTTAACACACTATACAAAAAAATGTTAAAAGTTGTGATAGAAATAAAAAGAAAAGATATGTACCGGAAAGCACAAGAACTTGGTTTCACACATCCGGAAGTTGTAAATTGCAGCCAACAGTTGGACCATCTGCTCAATAAATATACTAAAGAAGCGGCATAACTCTGCCAATCGATCTCCTGATCTTTTCCTGAAATGGTTGGATGAAATACCCTCAAAACCTTGTGGCACAAGGTTTGACGGGTATTATTTTTTTATCTTTTCAACGGATTATCTTTCACTCCCGCATAATCTTTTTTTGCGTCCACAAATACGAATTCGTTTTCCGGATAACGGTAGGCCGTCAGTTTCCCTCCAAATACAACTCCCTGGTCAATGTTGATGGTATTATTCACCATCAGCGGCTCCGGCTTTGGATCGTGTCCCCATACAACAAGCAAATCGCCTTTATATTGCTTATACCAGTCCCGGCGTATCGGCTTTCCCTGTTGATCAACCCCTGCTACATCGCCATAGCGGCAAAAATTTTTGATTCTTTCCGATTCTTTGCCAATAAATTCTTCACGGATTCCCGCATGAACGCAAACAAGCTTCGGCTGCCCTTTTTCAGAAAGTATATAGTGGGAGGGTAAATTAATCAACATGTCTCTCAATTCTTTTTTTAACTGTACGGTTTTTTCTTTTCCATTTTTCCCTTTCGAATTCAATAAATTCTTCCTCCACTTTTTCATCCCCGTGTTTCAGCTGAACTTTTCTTCCATCAAGCCATCGGGCAATTTTCCAGCCATGATTGCTATCGATCATATACATTAAATGCCGATGTTTTAAAAAAAATACCATCGTTTCAATGGATTTTGGCCCCCGGCTCATCACATCCCCAGGAGAAACCATTTTTCTCCCCTTCGGATGCACATAAAGCCCCTGTTCATTTTTTTGATAACCCAATCGATCGAGCATTTCGAGCCATTCATCGAAACAGGCATGTATATCTCCTACTATGTCTACTCCTTTGTCTATATTTATGAACATGATTATATACCCCTTTATTTTTTCTAAACTATTTTATATTATAGAGCTAAACATACACCTTATTCACCAGAGTTTACTGATTATTAATTCATGCCGAATTGTTGACACTTTTCAAAATATCATGCATATTTTTAATTGATAGAACAAGTGTCGGACATATCGACATCGGCGCAGCGAAGACCAGTAAGCGGCACACTGTTGGAAAGAGAGCGATGTCCATGGGCTGAAAGACATCGTACAAACAAGAGCTGCTGAACCTGCTTCGTCAGCTTCCAGCCAAAACTGGACGCATCCCAAGCGTTATTGGGATAAAGTGGGATTATAATTAATCCAATTTAGGTGGTACCGCGGAAACCTTTTTCGCCCTAAAACCAGGGTGGAAAAGGTTTTTTTTATAAACAACGTTTAAGGATGGTTATCGATGGAGAAGAAACGAATTGTCGTTAAAATTGGTTCAAGTTCACTAACAAATTCAAAAGGCGAAATCGACTTTGAAAAATTGCAGGATCATGTGGAAGCCATTGCGAAAGTCGTGGAACAAGGACATGAGGTGCTGCTTGTTTCTTCCGGCGCTGTGGCGGCGGGATTCCGGAAACTCGGCTACCCTACCCGCCCGGTCACATTGAAAGGAAAACAAGCTGCTGCTGCTGTCGGTCAAAGCCTGCTCATTCAATTGTACGCGGAACAATTTGCCAAATACAACATCACTACAGCCCAAGTGCTGTTAACCCGTACCGATTTCTCCAACAAAGAGCGCTATAAAAATGCCTTTGCCACTTTCAGCGAATTGCTGGAACGCTCCATTTTGCCAATCATCAATGAAAATGACACCGTCTCAGTGACAGAACTCACCTTTGGCGACAATGACATGCTTTCCGCACTAGTCAGCGGATTGGTGCATGCAGACCAGCTGATCATTTTAACGGATATCAACGGCTTCTATGATGATAATCCTCAGAAAAATCCGAACGCCAAGCGGATTAGCCGTTTAACGGAAATCACCGATGACATGCTCCAGCTGGCACAAGGCGCAGGTTCAAAAGTCGGCACCGGCGGAATGCAATCGAAGCTCCTTGCCGCCCGCACAGCATTAAAAGCCGGGGTGAAAGTGTTCATCGGAAAAGGCAGCGGACCGGAAAAACTCATGGACATTTTGGAAGGCCGGGGTGATGGAACTTATATTGAACGTGACGAACTGCCGGTGCTCCCAAGCCAAAAACAATGGATTTCCTTTACGGAAGCCAAAGGGAAATTGTTCATTGATAAAGGGGCGGAAGATGCATTGCTGCGGAGAGGCAAAAGCTTGTTGCCTGCAGGGATTTATAAAGTGGAAGGCGTTTTTGAACGGGGAGATGTGGTTGAAGTATACGGGGAATCCGGCCTCATCGGTCGGGGAGAAGTGCTATACTCCAGTGACGAAATCGCTTATGCCTGCGGGAAAAAAACCGATGAGCTCCATGACGGTTTTATCGAGGTCATCCACCGGGATAAATGGGTGAAAATATAAATTCTATTTCATAGCAGGAGGTATTCTTATGAAACAACATATTGCCGGCTCAGAAGTGCAAACAAAAGGAAAATTGGCCAAGTTCTCAAGCTATTTAATGAATTTGAAGACAACGGAAGAAAAGAACGAAGCACTGGCAAAAATTGCAGAACAGCTGCTTCTCGAAAAGGAAGAGATCATCGAAGCAAATAAAAAAGATTTGGAAAACGGGAAAAAACAAGGCTTATCGGATGCTATCCTTGACCGGATCATGTTGAACGAACAACGCATCCAAGCGATGGTGGATGCCATTCATCAATTGATAGAACTGCCGGATCCAGTTGGAGAGGTGCTTGAAAGCTTTACGAAAGAAAATGGTTTACAAATCGAAAAAAGACGTGTACCGCTCGGTGTAGTATGCATGATTTATGAAGCCCGCCCAAATGTGACAGTTGATGCCGCCACCCTCTGTTTAAAAACCGGTAATGCGGTGATCTTACGCGGAAGCTCATCGGCAAAAGAATCCAATATTGCCCTTGTTTCCTGTATCCACCGGGCACTGGAAAAGACTTCATTGCCTGTCGATGCGGTACAGCTGATAGAAGACACAAGCCATGAAACAGCATCCGAACTATTTCATCTAAAAGAATATATTGACGTATTGATTCCTCGGGGTGGAAAAAAATTGATCGATTTGGTCGTACGGGAAGCTTCTGTTCCGGTACTTGAAACGGGAGCAGGAAACTGCCACGTCTATGTCGACCAATCTGCAGACTATGATATTGCTGATAAAGTGGTCATCAATGCAAAAACCCAAAGACCATCCGTATGCAATGCGGCTGAAAGCTTATTGATCCAGGAAGATTGGTTCAATGAACATGGGAAAAAGTTATTGGAAAGTTTACAAGACGCAGGGGTCAAAATCATTGGGGACGAAAAGGTTTGCAAAGTGCTTCCAGGCGCTTCTCCTGCAACAGAAGAAGATTATGCAACGGAATTTTTAAGTTTGACAATCAGCGTGAAAATCGTAAAAGATGTAGATGAAGCGATTGACCATATCAATCATTTTGGCACGAAACATTCAGAAGCCATCATTACCAATGATGAGCGGAATGCGGAGAAATTTTTAAATCGTGTCGATGCGACAAGCGTCTATGTGAATGCTTCCACCCGTTTTACGGATGGTTTTGAGTTTGGCTATGGGGCCGAAATCGGCATCAGCACACAAAAACTTCATGCAAGAGGTCCAATGGGACTCCCTGCATTAACATCGACGAAATACTACATCCGCGGGAATGGCCAAATCAGAGGGTAATAATAGTAAAAAAAACCTATCAATACAGAAAAAAGTATTGATAGGTTTTTTAATGCCGATCATTCAAACTGATCCCTTCCCTGCATGTCCGAATGCTCGCTCACCATCCCAAGGCTTTTCCAGCCACATTTCCTGGATTCTTAACGGTCTGTTTCCTTAAATTCGATATTCACAATTTCTTCTGTTTCATTATCAAACGTAATGTCCACAAAAACGCCGAATTCGCGATTCCCTTCCTTCAGCCAAAGTTTGAATTTTTCCGTGGAAGTTTTGTTTCCCACACTTCTTCCGATATGGAGATAATCAATAATATCCGCGGTTTGATATCTCTCTTTCACCTTCTCCATGGCGATTCTTCCCCATTTGGCATAGGCAGGGGCCGATTGCTGTTGGGCGCGGGATTCCGAAGCATCAGACATGAAAGTTCCAATAAAAATCGTGGAAGCAATTAAAACAAAGGACACAAATAATCTCAATGTCGCAACCTCCTTTCAATTTAGTTTTTTCAATGGAAAGGAGGTTATTCCAACAAAAAAGAACTGCCGTCATTTGGCAGTTCCATGTCAAGTTTATTGCAAGCAAGCTTTTGCTTTTTCAATTTGTTTTTTCACTTGTTCAAATCCCGTGCCGCCTTGGGAAAGACGACGGGCCACCGCGTTTTCAGGTTTCAACACAGCATACACATCTTCTTCGATCAATTCGCTTTCTTCTTTCATTTCATCCAATGTTAAATCTTGCAGGAAGATGCCTTTTTGAATGCATTTAAACACCAATTTTCCTGTCACTTCATGGGCTTTTCTAAACGGCATGCCTTTTGTGGCAAGATAATCGGCCAGTTCTGTCGCATTGGAGAAGTCGCTATGCACAGCTTGATTTAAGCGCTCCGTATTGACTGTCATCGTGCGGACCATACCTTCAAAGATTTTCAAAGAACCTACAATCGTTTGAAGGGTGTCAAACATGCCTTCTTTATCTTCCTGCATATCTTTATTATAAGTAAGCGGCGTGCCTTTCAATACCGTAAGCAGGCCGATTAAATTGCCATACACGCGTCCCGTTTTCCCGCGGATGAGTTCCGCCATATCCGGATTTTTCTTTTGCGGCATGATGGATGAACCGGTTGAGAAAGAATCGTCCAATTCGATAAATTTAAATTCATCCGTTGACCAAAGAATAATTTCTTCGGCAAAGCGGGATAAATGGGTCATGAGCAATGAAGAATTGGATAAAAATTCCACGATAAAATCACGGTCACTTACGGCATCCATTGAATTTTCGTAAATTTTTCCAAATCCCAAAAGTTTTGCCGTCATTTCCCGGTCAATTGGGAATGTCGTCCCTGCCATAGCACCGGCACCCAATGGAGAGATGTCGATTCGTTTTAAAGATTCCGTAAAACGTTCTTTATCCCGTTCAAGCATCCAAAAATACGCCATTAAATGATGGGCAAAGCTGATCGGCTGCGCCCGCTGCATATGGGTATAGCCTGGAGCAATCGTTTCCACATGCTGCTCCGCTTTTTCCAAAATCGTTTTTTGGAAGGCTCCAATCAATTCAATGACTTCTTTAACCCGTTTCTTTAAAAACAAGTGGACATCTGTCGCCACTTGGTCATTCCGGCTGCGGCCCGTATGTAATTTTCCACCGACAGGGCCAATTAAATCAATGAGCATTTTTTCAATGTTCAAATGAATGTCTTCATTTTCGACTTTGTATTCAAGTTCCCCATTTTCCGCTTTCTTTTTTAACTCATTGAGGCCCCATTTGATTTTTTCCACATCTTCTTCCGGCAAAATGCCTTGGGCTCCAAGCATTGTGACATGGGCCAGACTGCCTTCGATATCTTCCATGACCAATTGCTGATCGAAACCAATGGACGCTCCGAATTCATCCACCCAGCTTTCCGCTGATTTTTGGAAACGTCCTCCCCATAATTTTGTCATTGTTTCCACCTATCCTTATAACAATATTGTTTCCAATGCATAAGAATAGCGAAGGAGTCTAAGTGCTCGGGAAACTCCCCTTCCCAAGCGCATTATTTTAAGAACAAGCTATTCTCCTCCTCATCCTGTCTTAAAATAATCTTCCCTAGACCTCTTCGCACTCAAATTCATTATTTTGTGTTGATTGATTTATTGTTCACTTGTGAAGCAACAACAGTTGGAAGACCCCAAAGTTCGATGAATCCAACTGCGGATGCATGGTTAAATGCGTCTTCTTTTGAGTAAGTCGCCAATTTTTCATTGTATAAAGAGTTTGGAGATTTTCTTCCTTCCACAATGGAATGGCCTTTGAACAATTTGACGCGAACCGTTCCGTTCACATATTTTTGCGTTTCTTTGATGAAGGCATAAAGCGCTTCCCGAATCGGGTTGAACCATAAACCATCATAAATCACTTCGGAAAGTTTTTGTTCCACGATTGGTTTGAAGTGTGCGAGTTCTTTCACAAGCGTAATATCTTCAAGTTCTTTATGGGCAGTTAAAAGAACTTTCGCTCCTGGAATTTCATATACTTCACGGGACTTAATACCAACCAGGCGGTTTTCCACGTGGTCGATGCGTCCAACACCGTGGCGGCCAGCGATTTGATTTAATTCAAGAATCAAATCAGCAAGTTTCATTTCTTTGCCGTTTAATGCGACCGGTTTACCTTCCACGAATTCAATTTCCACGTATTCTGGAGTGTCTGGCGCATTTTCAATGGATACTGTTAAACCGTAAGCTTCTTCCGGTGGAGCCACCCACGGATCTTCCATTACCCCTGCTTCATTGGCACGTCCCCAAAGATTTTGGTCGATGGAGAATGGGGAATCGATAGTTGCAGGTACTGGAACATTATGTTTTTTCGCGTATTCGATTTCTTCATCGCGGCTCCAAGCCCATTCACGCACTGGCGCCAACACTTCTAGATTTGGATTTAACGCTTTGATGGATACTTCAAAACGCACTTGGTCGTTTCCTTTACCCGTACAACCGTGCGCTACGGCATCTGCGTTTGTTTTGTTGGCAATTTCCACTAATTTTTTTGCAATTAATGGACGGGATAAGGCAGATACTAACGGATATTTTTGTTCATACCAAGTATGTGCTTGAAGCGCCACAAGGGCATATTCTTCCGCAAATTCATCTTTTGCATCAATGATATATGATTCAACAGCTCCAACTTGAAGAGCTTTCTTTTGAATAAAATCAAGGTCTTTTCCTTCGCCGACGTCTAAACAAACTGCTACAACGTCGTACCCTTGTTCTTTTAGCCAAGGAATAGCAACAGATGTGTCAAGACCGCCTGAATATGCTAAAACTACTTTTTTATTTGCCATAACTACATGAACTCCTTCAATAATTGGAATGTATTTTTATACAATTCATTAAAAGTTTATACATGAATGTTAACAGATTATAAAAATAAATACAAGTGTATTTTTATAAGTAATTGAAAGATTTTTTATAAAAATTGCGCATTCATTGTTGATTCCATTTTTGCATTATTTTTTAGTAAAAAACCTTTTCCCCAATTTCTCAACCAAAGCTGGAGCTGCTGCATAAATCTTGCTCGTGGCACCCATGATGCGCGGCAAATTGATCTCCCTTTTTGGATGATCGATCAGGCGGATGACTTCCATTGCGACTTTTTCAGGCTGAAGCAGAACGCCTTTCACAGAATTTCTGTATGAGGAAGTCGAATCCGCTTTATCCAAAAAAGGCGTATCAATCGGTCCGGGATATACGGCTGACACTTTAATATTGTATGGGGCCAGCTCCAATCTCAAACCGTTGACAAATCCGGTGATGGCATGTTTCGACGCGGCATAGACACTGGCCTTTTTTGTTGCCACCTTACCCGCTTGGGAACCGATGAAAATAAAATGGCCTGAACGTTTTTGAATCATGTTGGGAGCCAAATATTTTGCCATATAAATCGGCGCTCGAATATTCACGTCGATCATCCGATCGATTTCCTCTTCCGAGAGGTCAAAAGCATTATCAAACGCACCAACACCCGCGTTGATGATCGCCACATCAATTTCAGGAAGTTCATTGCATAATCGATGTATATCCGCTTTTTGGCATAAATCCCCTTGCATCACTTTTGCCCCGAGTTTTGAAAGAGAAAGCAGCGCTTCCTCATTCCTACCCGTTGCAAAAACTTCATATCCTCTTTTTAAACTCAATTCCGCGATAATTTTTCCGATTCCGCTTGTAGCTCCAGTAATAAAAATTCTCTTCCGGTTCATTCTATTTATTATCCTTCCCCATCCAATGATTATGCAAAACAAAAAGGGATATCCGTGGAATGGAACATCCCTAATACTCAATTTTCATTTGAAGCAGTTCCGCCATATCTTCTTTCGAGTGGAGAAAATCTGCCAGCGTGTATTGGTCCAAAACTTGCAGGAACGCTTGCAAGGCTTCATACAATACATGTCTCAATTGACATGAGGGAGATATTTTACAATGATTATTATTTCGATCAAAACACTCGACGATATGAAAATCTTCTTCCGTATGCCTTACCAATTTTCCAATATTGATATCTTTCGGCTCCACTTTCAGGCGTATTCCTCCGCCACGGCCACGGACCGTTTCGATTAAACCGATTTGAGCCAAATCATAGGTCACTTTCATTAAATGATTTTTCGATATATGATATCGATCGGCAATTTCCTGGATGGTTGATAACTGATTGTCTCCTTTGAGACCTAAATATATTAAAACCCTTAAGGAATAATCCGTATATAAAGTTAATCGCAAAGTCCTCCACCACGCTTTATCCTTTTTAATCTGTATTTATTATATCATTTTTCAATATTCAAGTAGATGATTACACAAAATATTCAATTTAAAAAGTAGTATTTTTTATGCATCAATTGTGGCAAAAATGTTAAAGATGTATATAAAATATTGCTTTATATATCCACAATGTTTATAGTGTTTTTGAAAGGACGTGACAGAAATGTTATCACAAAAAACAATCGACATCGTTAAATCAACAGTTCCTGTATTGGAAAAACACGGGGTGGATATCACAAAACATTTCTATAAAAGAATGTTTACAAATCATCCCGAACTAAAAAACATATTCAACCAGACAAATCAACGGGAAGGCAGACAACCACAGGCATTGGCCGCCTCTGTTTATGCCGCTGCTGCAAACATCGACCATTTGGAATCCATCTTGCCGGTGGTGCATTTAATCGCCCATAAACATAGAGCCCTTGGCATTTTGCCTGAACATTATCCGATCGTTGGAGAAAACTTGCTTGCGGCAATCAAAGAAGTATTGGGAGATGCGGCAACGGATGAAATCATCGAAGCTTGGGCGGATGCTTACGGAGTAATTGCCGACGTCTTTATCCAAGTGGAGGAAGAACTTTATCAACAAGCGGAAGCTAACGGGGGCTGGCGGTTATTTAAGCCGTTTAAAGTCGTTAAAAAAGAACAGGAAAACGATCTTGTAACATCATTTTACTTAGCGCCGGAAGACGGGAAAGCGCTTCCACCTTATCAACCGGGCCAATACATCACTGTGAAAGTGAAAGCTCCTGGTGAAGAATATACCGCTTTGCGTCATTACACTATATCACATGCGCCTAACGGAAATGTTTACCGTATTTCTGTAAAACGTGAAGCGGAAAATAATCCAAAAGGTGTCGTATCCAATTATTTGCATGATTTTGTGGAAGAAGGCAGCACTGTTGAAGTTAGTGCTCCGGCCGGTCTATTCACATTGCAACAAAACAGCAACCCTGTATTGTTTATTGGAGGGGGAATCGGTGTAACTCCTCTTTATGCAATGCTTGATTCAATGGAACCGGGACGTGAAGCCGCGTTTATTCAATCTGTACGCAACGAAAAATTGGCCGTATTCCAGGAACAAATCCAAAAGAAAATCAATGAATTAAACGGCACTTATCTTGTGAAATATTCCGATACGGAAGGCCATCTTACAAAAGAAGACCTGTCAAAATTCATCCAAGAAAACACGGAAGTTTATATTTGCGGACCAGAAGCATTTATGGAAGCGCTTATTCCGACAATCAGGGAACTTGGTGTGCCGGATGAACGAATCCACTTTGAATTCTTCGGACCTGGTCTATCCTTTAAAGCATAATCGATTCACTCGTACACTGACCTCCCTAAGAACATAACCGATTCATGCAAAATCCCACAATAAAGGCGAAACCTTCTATTGTGGGATTTTTTGTTATCAAACCATTAAATTCTCGAATAAATTTCATGACCGCCTACGAGTTCGAAACGTATTCTTTCCTCTTTAACCAAAACATCCAGGTACCCTTGCGTTTTGGATAATGTTAACCCCAATTGGCTTTCATAAACGGCCGGATACAATTCTTTCGTTACTTCATAAACGGTTTTTGGTTCAGACAAGATTTCATATACTTGGTTTGTTCTTTGCGAATCTTTTTCCAATCTCATGTCCACCAGCTCTTTTACATTCACAATTTCATTTCCATGACCTGTATAAAGCTTTGAAATCTCCAATGTGGTCAAAAATTGCAAAGATTCCTGATATTGGACAAGGCTTTTTGGCCGATCGAACGATAAATCCACAGGCGGTTCAATAAGGGGATTGGAAGCGATTTTTTCCAACAAAATATCCCCTCCGATCACTTCCTTCGTACGTTGATGATGGAAAATGAAATGGCTTTGGGCATGGCCGGGTGTATAATAAACCATTAACCCGGGATGCCCCGGCACTTCGTCTCCGTCCTTGATGTATTTTGTCAACGGGGTACTTCCGTATAATTCCATATCTCTGCGGATACGGAGAATTTTTTGAATATACCCTTCTGGAACAGCCTGTTTTATTAAATACATTTTATAAAATTCTTCACGGTAGTTTAAAAACTCTTCCGTTTTTTTCATCCAATGATCGATGTATTCATGGCCCAGTATTTCAGCATTCGGGAATGCATCCACCCAACCGGCATGATCCGGATGATGATGGGTCAAGATGACTTGCTCGATATCATTGAAACGGTACCCTGCTCGTTTTATTCCAAACTCAAGGGCCTCGTATGCTTCTTTTGTCTTCGGTCCAACATCAACAATGGATAATGCGTCCCCTTTTATTAAGAATGCATTCACATCTCCTACATCATAGGGAGTAGGCATCACAATTTTCACAATTTCCATACTTGTTCCCCCTTGTTCTCTATATCTACCAAATGAATCTTCATTCATTTCATTTTACTGCTTTTTTTCCAATTCGTCACGTCACTGAGTTGACAGATTTTTATGAAATGAATATAATTTCTGTAATAATTGAACATAACGGTTCGCGATGACGAAGCCAAGTAAATGGATTGACGACTCCAGAGAGTGCTGCATTTGGTGGGAGCAGCACAGTCCTCTCAATTCATTGAACCTACTTCTGAGCAGTCATGCAAACATGACCGTTTCCCTTAGCGATAATAAGGGCCTGAGGTGTGCTTTTATAAGCAAACAAAGGTGGTACCGCGGAAACATGCGTTTTCGTCCTTTCTTTAAAGGATGAAAACGCATTTTTTATTGATAAAAGATCGAATTGACAGGAGGGAAAAGTTTTGCAAAAACTTGTATTTTTAGGAGCAGGATCCATTGCTGAAGCATTGATTCATGGATGGATCAAAAATGAAGTTGTACCTGCAGACCATATTTATGTGAAAAATCGTTCCAATGTTCAAAGATTGAAAGAATTGAACGAACGGTTTGGAGTTCATATACTTGAAAACTTGGAAGAGCTGAGAGATGCCGATTTGGTGATTTTGGCCATGAAACCAAAGGATGCGAAAGACGCTTTTAGAGCAATCGCGCCTTATCTTTCCGAAAAAACGGCCATCCTCTCCGTTTTGGCCGGAATAAGCATTGAAACGATCGAGAAGGCTTTGGGCGCCCGTCCAATCGCCAGAGTCATGCCAAACACTTCCGCTGCAATCGGCATGGCAGCAAGCGGCATTTCATTTAATGAACAGGTGACAGAAAGCCAGAAAAAGATTTACTTGCAATTGTTGGAAGCGATCGGCATTGTCATCGAAGTGGAAGAAGATAAACTCCATGCCATCACCGCCCTTTCCGGAAGCGGGCCAGCTTATCTCTATTATTTGCTGGAAGCATGGGAAAAAATCGGGACGGAATTTGGTTTATCCAAAGAAACCGTAAGAAAATTGATGGTTCAAACCATTGCAGGTTCCGCCATGATGCTCCAACAAATCAAAGAAGAACCGGAAGTGCTCCGCAAAAAAGTCACAAGCCCTGGGGGAACTACGGAAGCGGGCATCAGAGCATTGGAAAACTACCGGTTCACCGAAGCCATTTTTGCTTGTATTAAAAGTGCGGAAGCAAGATCCCGTGAACTTGCAAAAGGTGAGTAAATCCTTCCCGATGCAATTGTCGAAATGAAGGAAACTTTCATGCATTGGAAATTGTATCAATTTCCCGCCTTTATTTCCTATTCCACAGAAGAAAGTCAAAATCAATTGCATCAAACACCCTGATGGAAAAGCTCCGGATAAGGAGCATTTTTCATTTATCGGAAAATTTGAAATTATCATTATTTCAATTATTTCCTAGGAAATGTAATTTTTTGCTATTTTTTGCTGTCGAAAGGCGCGTTTTTGACTATTTGTTGAGGATTTTGTAGCCGTTTATATATCTAATGGCAACCTTACCCGGTTTATAATCAAAAATTTGACCAGAAAAAAAGCTATCCGGAAAGTCCTCCGCTTTCTGGATAGCCGAACTTTTTATAATGTACCGTTTCTGATCCTTTTGATGATGGAAATGGTCGTATACAGGGTAAGCGGTATGAAAATGACCAATAGAACAATCCAAAATGTCAAAGCATCGGCCGCTTTTAATTCTGCATAATTTGTTACGACAAAAAATATAATCCCAATCATTAAACACCAGGCCATTATATTGGGAAACACGACAAATAATCGCAATAATCCAGGATTCAATTTCGGTTGATTCATATTTTCCCCTCCCCACCCCTATCATACAATAAAATCAATCGGATATTCCATTATTTTCTGTTTTCTGTATCCTTTCCTATATAATAGGCTATTTATGGATGAAGTTCATTCAACTTTCCATTTTTCCACTGGAACGCAGAAAAATCATTGGCCACAAAAATGTTGGGGAAAATAGTTTTTGCTTCTTTGATCAGCTTGCCGGTTTCATGGGGCAAAAACCGTGCACTGATATGGTTGAGGATCAAATGTTTGGCATTGGCTTCTTTTGCCACCTTTGCGGCTTCCACATTCGTTGAGTGTCCGTAATCTTTTGCAAGATGGGATGTTGCATGGTCGAATGTTGCTTCATGAATGACAATATCGGCATTTTGGCTCAATTCAATGGATTGCTTGCAATATCGGGTATCTCCCAATACGGTTATGACAAATCCTTTTTTTGGGGGGCCCGTCACCTCTTTGCTATAAACTATCGTTCCATCATCAAGCTCCACATCTTCCCCATTTTTCAGTTTTCCCAGTAATGGCCCTTTCGGAACCCCCAGTTTCATTGCCTTTTCGATATACAATTCGCCGGGAAGGGGCTTTTGTTCAATCCGGTAACCGTAGCAAGGAATCACATGTTCCAGCTCTTTTGCGGTGACAATGAATTGATCGTCTTCAAAGATGACCCCTTCTTTTACATCTACATATTGGATCGGATAGTTTAAATGGGTTTTTGTCAGTTCCAATGTGAATTGAACCCATTCCTTTAATCCGGAAGGACCGTAAAGGGTCAGTGGCGTTTGCTCCTCTCCGCCCAAAAAAGAACGGGAGCTGAGCAGTCCAGGGAGGCCGAAAATATGGTCACCATGTAAATGGGTGATAAACACTTTTTCTATTTTTCTCGGTTTGATGGCGGTATGCAAAATTTGATGCTGGGCCGCCTCCCCACAGTCGAATAGCCAAATCGTTCCCCTTTCCTCATACAATTTCATTGCAAGGGAACTTGTATTTCGTTCTTTTGAAGGCATTCCTGCTCCTGTGCCTAAAAATTCCAGTTCCATGTTGAATCTCCATTCTTACAATTCTTCTTTTAAATCTTCCAGGAAGTCTTTACTAAAACTTGTTTTTGATGCATAGCTCTTTTTCTTTACATCGATTCCTTTTTGAATGATTCCTTTACCAAACTTCTTTTCCATTTCATAAATGATTTCATAAATCGGTTCTTCTTTTGCGAATTGCTCATAATTGAAAATCGTAAGTTGTTCGGCCAGATGTTTTTTATCCATCACATTGGAAACGGTGACACCCAAAAGCCGAATCGGCGTACCATCCCATGCCTTAGAAAATAATTCCATGGCCTCATGATAAAGATCCTTTTTCAAATAAATCGGATTTTGCACCGTTTTGCTTTTCGTATGGTTATTCCAATGGCAATCCCGGATTTGGATCGTGATGGTGGAACCGCATAAATTTTTAGCCTCCAGCCTTTCCGCCACTTTTCCGGATAGTTTTAAAAACGTGCTTTCAATGTCCTTCATTTCTGTTATGTCATAGGGAAGGGTGGTGGAATTTCCGACGCTTTTCGTTTCGTAAATGGATTCCGGATCCACTTCCCTTGAATCAATTCCGTTGGCTCTCCTTTTTAGCCGGACCCCGATTTTTCCAAAGGCTTCTTTTAATAGTCCTTCATGGGCATTGGCCAAATCGCCGATGGTATAAATACCTAAAGATTCCAGTTTTTTAGCGGTGCTCTCTCCGACTCCATGCATTTTTATCACCGGGAGTGGCCACAGTTTTTCCGGCACTTCCCTCTTTCTGAGCACAGTGATGCCCATCGGTTTTTTCATGTCAGAGGCCGTTTTTGCCAAAAATTTGTTGGGGGCAATGCCGATGGAACATGGCAAATCCAATTCATTGTAGATTCTAAGCTGTATCTCTTTTGCAAGTTCCAAAGGATGGCGCTCTTTGGCCACTTCGGTCACATCCATATAACCTTCGTCTATGGATACCGGTTCAACCAGTTTGGTATAGCTTCTCAAAATGGTAAACATCGCTTTTGAGGCTTCACGGTACTTTTGAAAATCGGGAGGAAGGAGGATCAATTCCGGACATTTTTTCAATGCTTCTTGAACAATCATCGTCGTATAAACGCCTTTTGCCCTTGCTTCATAGGAACTTGTGACGATGATGCCGCGGCGTTCTTTCGGATTTCCGGCAATCGCGATCGGCTTCCCTTTCAATTCGGGATGATAGGCCTGTTCCACAGAAGCATAGAAACTGTTCATGTCGACATGAAAAATGACCCTTGCCATCTCTTTTCCTCCCCGGTTTCTTTACACATTATTTTATCATAAACCGAAAAAAACCACCTTTTTCGATTCGCCCTGTAAAAAACCCATGATGATTCAAATTTACTATCAACATCATATTGACTTTTAAAAAAATGTTCGATATCCTTTTTGTAAACCAAATATAGAGAAAGGTTAACAAAGGGGGATAAGAATTGTGACGTCTTCAAAAACATATGGACTTGTATTGATTGCATTTGGAGCAGCGATTATTTCCGTTTTAGCTCAAATAACAATCCCGCTTCCGCTCATTCCGATTACCGGACAAACACTCGCCATCGGACTTATTGTTACTATTTTAGGTTTAAAATACGGCACTTTAAGCGTGCTTGTTTATTGTTTGCTTGGAGCGATCGGTTTACCGGTATTTACAGGAATGTCTGGCGGACTTTCCATTATTGTCGGGCCAACTGGCGGCTATATTATCGGCTTTATTCCTACCGCATTATTCATGGGCTGGTATTTAAATAAATTCGGTTATACTTATCTTCATGGATTGATCGCCAATGTGGCAGGAATGATGCTGACACTGGCCTTTGGCACCCTTTGGCTCAAAGTGGTCGCAGACATGTCATTTCTTGCGGCATTCATGGCCGGTGCGGCACCGTTCATCCTATTGGAAATCATCAAAGGTGTCATCGCCGCTTGGGCAGGAATTCTTGTAAGACAACGATTATTGAGCGCAAATTTATTAAAATACGTTTAATTTGCTTATTTATTAAGCTTATGAATAGATACCCCTTCTATCCATACGAAAACCGAATGGCCATTTATTTCGGCCATTCGGTTTTTTCGTACATCCTTAAAATAATTGGAAATTGTTCCATTCATAAACCCTCGGGAAAAGCACTTGCTCATTATAGGATTGATTTTTCACATACACATGAATGTTCGAACTTTTTAACGTTTCAAGAACGGCGGGCTTATCATCAAAATAAACATCCAATTCCAATTTCTTAATGATTTCCACTTTCTCATGATCTTTCATTCCGCAATAAAATTGTCGATCAACGACCGGAAAGCCTTTTTCTTTCAACCAATTTCTCGTTTTTTGACAATACTGTTTCGGTCTCGATGTGATATAAAAAATGGCATGCCCTTCCCTTTCGAGCCGGTTGACAAATTCAATCGCCCCCTCGAAAGCAGGGCAATCGGAAAAATAAATTTCTTCCACCAAGGAATTCCACAAATGATGCCCCTGTTCATCGTTCAACCCAAAAAGTTCATGGATTTCAACCCTTTTTAACTGATGAAAAAGGGCGATATCCACCTGTTTTCCCAATTTTGTATTATATATATGGAAAGCGTGTTCCCTCAGATTGATTAACGTATCATCAATATCAAATCCGATATTCACCATAAACCCACTTTCTGTCTATTCTATGATAATAAATTGATTTGCGAAGTTTTTTTCCTTTTCGATTTGTAAATCGAGCAGTTTTTTTACTTCCTCTTTTCTTTGCTTTTCACATTGTATTAACTTTGATTCATTGATATTGCCCGGTTCAATGCATTCCGCCAACCGATCCGCATCCACCAATGCACTGTTCAACCCAAAGGCCCCGGTCGGCGTCATGGTGTGGCATGCATCCCCAATCAACAGTACATTGTCCTTTTTCCAAACTTCCGTAAAATTGCTATGTACATCGAGCAAAACAAAATCTTCCCAGGACGTAATATGTTTTCGAACCGTTTCTTCCAATTCCGGAAACGCCTGAATGAATTTGAGCAAAAACTCCTCTAAGGGCTGTTTGCGAATTTTCGGAAATGAACCTTGTTCTATATTCCATCCAATTTGGACAAAACCTTTTGTTTGGGTAAACAATGCCAATTGATAACCATCGATTTCCGCCATTTTAATGGAAGGCTTCCAATCATGGGGTGCAGGGACTTTTGCCCAAAGCAAATCATAGCCGTGTTTCCTTATCGCCGTTTCAATGCCCGCTTTTTTCCGGACAATGGAATATCTTCCATCCGCTCCAATAATGATTGAGCTATAAATATTCATTTCTTCTCCGTGTTTCTTCGCTTTAATTCCGATAAAATGTCCATCCTCATCTTTCAATAAATCGATGACTTTCGTGCTTGTCATTAACGAAAAATTTTCATATTTACCGGCTTCGTCAATGATCACTGATAATAAATGGGCTTGTGGCACATGGATGCCCAAATGCCCAATTTTTTCTTCCGGCTGAATCATTTTGAAAAGTTTCCCATTTTTCCAATATTCAACGACTTCCATTTTTAATAAGCCGAGTTTTTCAATTTTTGAATATAGATTGTGTTTTCTGAGGACTTTTTCCCCCTCTTCATTCAAATGTTCTCCCCGGAATTCTTTGGCAATGTCTTTATGTTGTTCGATGAGAATGACTGAAACACCCTTTTTGGCGAGCAGAAAGTGAAAGAAGGGAGCTTGCCGGACCTGCTCCCACAATCAAAACATCAGTACTGGGCATGAAGTTCACCTGGCTTTGGATAGGCAATGATGCATAAATCTTCACCGATCCGTTCAATGGAGTCAATTTCAACTTTCGATGCCATATCCATCGTATCCACATCCTCACCGGAAACCGGGGAAATGGAATTTCGGCCTCCTAAAATTTTAGGCGCAATATAAAGAATATATTTATTGACAAGTCCCGCCCTAACAAAGGAGGCATTCACTTCTCCTCCGCCTTCCACTATTAGATCGGTTATTCCATGTTTATATAATTGCTCCAACATTTCTTCCAGATTGATGCCGTTTTGAACTTTTGAACAATAGATAAAAGTGACATTTTTCTTTTCCAGTTCCGCGATTTTCTTTGGATTGGCGTCGGTTGTCGTAACAATGATCGTTTTCGCTTCATCATTTAATACATTCGCATCCAACGGAATCTGCAAACGGCTGTCCAAAACGACACGAACCGGATTTTTCCCTTTCTGATTTGGAAGTCTTGTTGTCAATAAAGGATTATCTTTTAAGACCGTACCGATTCCAACCAGAATCGCATCGGATTCGTTGCGGAGTTGATGAACTTGCAACCTTGATTCTTCTCCGGAAATCCATTTTGAATGTCCTGAATGAGTGGCTATTTTCCCGTCCAAAGTCATGGCATATTTTAACGTCACAAAAGGGCGGTTTGCGATCATATTATGGAAGAAGCGTTCATTCAGCTTTTGAGCTTCTTTTTCCAATAAACCTACTTCAACTTCAATACCGGCTTCCCGAAGAATTTGAACACCTCTTCCAGAGACTTTAGGATTTGGATCGAGGGTTGCGACCACCACCCTTTGAACACCAGAATTTTTTACCAAATCTGCGCAAGGAGGGGTTTTGCCGTAATGGGAACATGGCTCGAGGGTTACATATAAAGTGGCCCCTTTTGCATGTTCACCGGCCATGTTAAATGCATGGACTTCCGCATGGGGTTCCCCCGCTTTCCGATGGACTCCGGTTCCAACAATCACCCCGTCTTTCACAATCACCGCTCCGACAAGCGGATTGGGGTTCGTTTTTCCCTTTGCAGTTTTCGCCATAGTTAATGCCAATTCCATAAAATCCCGATCTGTGAACACGTTGACCCCTCCTAAAACAATTGCTTTTCCGGGATATGTCCTGCCTTCTTGATTTTCGTTTCCAAATAGCGCCGGTTTGTTTCCGTTAATCCACCCCATATTGGAATATGTTTATCCGCAAGCAATCCATGGCGTTTGAGGGCTTCCAGTTTTCTTGGATTATTCGTAATCAATGTTACCGGTTTATCCCGCAATGTTTCGAGCACTTTAATCGCTTCTTCGTAAGATCTCGAATCATCTTCAAAACCTAATGCATGATTGGCTTCCACCGTGTCGTAGCCTTCTTCCTGCAACAGGTAGGCCAACGATTTGGAAAATAACCCGATTCCACGCCCTTCGTGATTGGCCAAGTAAAAAATCGCCCCACATCCATGTTCCACAATCATTTTCATGGATTCATGCAGTTGATAGCCGCAATCACAGCGCTGGCTGCCGAAAATATCTCCTGTATGGCAGATGCTATGCATGCGAATCAGGGCTTCCTTTTCATTTTGGAAGTCCCCGTAAATCAATACGGAAGATTGCTGGGACTCTTGCAAGTTTGCACTTAAAATATAATCCAGCACTTGTTCTTTTGTCGAGATGGGTTGATCCAATTTCAACCACGTATACCATTGGAATGTGGCCTCGAAATCCCCCTGTTTCACAGGCAATTTCACAGGACCGACGAGGCAAATTTGTTCATGATCTTTATATGGAATCAATTGCATTTTTTTCAGCAAAATATCGTTTTTATTCATTAACAAGTTTTTCATTTTCATCACCTAAATTCAACGAATCTATAAAAAAATCCTATGTTTTTAATAGGAATTATAGTTGCTTTTTTAAATATATCTGAAATAACTGCAAAAATCAAAAGAAGTGTTTTCCAAGTCAGTTTACATTATGTGGTAATATCTGTTTGAAAATTGATTCTTTCATTCGGAAACCCTTTCAATAAAAAAACACTTCATTTTCAAGGGATTGAAAATGAAGTGATATTTAGCACCAATTTTTCAGTTCATTAATCCAGGATTTTCACTTTTACCTTTTTTACTCCCCATTGCATTGCTTCATCATAGGAAGGAATGAAAACATCGATTTTATTTCCTTTGATGGCCCCGCCTGTATCGCCGGCAATGGCATACCCATATCCTTCCACCCATACTCTTGTGCCAAGTGGAATGACGTTCGGATCAACGGCAATCACTTTTAAATGGGGATTTTCACGTAAATTAATTCCATAGGCCGTCGTTCCCGAGCAACCTTTGCAATATGCAGTGTAAGCTGTCGCAGTAACCATCAATTCTTTCCCGGAAGATGCCGGTTCAACGCTGGCAACAACCTGTTGTGCAGCGTCATGATTGGCTGTATTTTTTTCTTTTTTTGGAGCGATTTGTTGAGTGGCGTCAGCCACAACGGAAATCGGTTTATATTCTTTTTTGTACTTTCCATCGGTTTTAATGATCAATTCTTTTCCCGGATGGATCAAAGTATCATCCAAGTCATTCCATTCCATCAACAAATCCAATGGGACGCTATGATTATATGCAATCCGGAATAAGTTGTCCCCTTCTTTCACAGTGTATATGATATAGTCTTCATCTTCTTTTTCAAAAGCCAATTGACGGGTGATGGCATCTTCCACCACTCTGTTTCCCAACAGATTCTTTAATATTCCAATTCTAGACTCTTCCAATGATAATTCTTCCGCATATGTCAACGATGTAGTAAACAATGTCATTGCCAATAATAATAATAAACTGATTTTCCTTAGCATACTTAGTCCTCCTTAACAAACAAACTTGCTTATTGAATGTCAATTCGTACTAAGTAATGCCCAAATGTTTCATTTATTATTCATATTTTTATAAAATTAATTAATCCACCTTATAAACTAGTAATAAAAAATGTAGCGATGCACTGAGACACCGCTACATTTCCCTTTTTCAACCGATTCATTTCATTCAAAAATGGGAAACAAAATAAATCCTCCAGAATATAATCCAGAGGACGTCAGTTTAAATATTCATCCGAGCAGCTTGGAAACATATAAATACCTTGAATCATATGAAAATCGTAATGACGCTGTACAAATTTTTCCTGGTATAAATATTCCATGATGGAAATTTCGTGTTCGTTTGCATCACACAATACACCGGAAACGCTTAATCCGTTTTTCAGATAAACACCAATGGGCTTTCCAATTAAATATTTGATTTTTTCAAACATTGTCTGCCCCCTTCCTTACTGCATTGTATGCAAACTTGTTTACAATTGGCTGTGTGGGCGGCATCCCCTTTTTTATTTATAGCAAGCCCATTTATATCCGCCTGAACTCCCATTCATCCGGAAAATTAAAATCCGTGATACAAACATTGATCAAATCAACCATTTTTGTTTACATAATATTTTTATCGTCGTTAATGGCCGGCTTTATCAAATCCATCAACAAATGATCCCTTTTTTTCAATTTCCTTTCCATTGTCAACTCATAAAAAACAGGATCCAATAAACGGGTCAAAATGGATTTTCTCAAGGATGCATCACCGATTTGTTTCAAAACAACCCTTCTTGCATCTTCCAGAAATTGCACATATTCCCCAAAATTTTCATCAAATTGTTGTTCCAACTCTTTTTTAATTTTTTTGGATAAACCCGGACTCGCCCCATCCGTAGAAATCGAAATGGTAAGTTTTCCTCTCTGGACCACGGCTGGAGTAATAAAATCGCTTTCCTTTGGATGATCCGCACGAAGCAATAATTGATGCCCTTTTTTATGCAGCCCTATTGCTTGATTTACTTTCGGATCATTTGTTGTTGCAAAAATGAGATCAGCCTGTTCGATATCCGATGGTTCAAACTCCTTTTGAATCCATATGGCATCATGCTCGTTCAGCCATTCTTCCATTTCCGGAATGATGGTTGGACTCACAACCGTAATCTTCGCCTTCGTATTTTCGAGCCCCTTCAGTTTTTGAAAAGCAACCCGTCCGCCGCCAATGATGACAACCTTTTTTCCTTCCAATTTCATCATCATAGGATAATACATGCCAAACACCTTCTTCGATAAGCTTTAGATGTGAATACAAAAAACTTAATAAAAAAATACACCATTTTTCCCGATTGAAAAATGGTGTTCCCAGGAATCCCAAAATGACAATTTTTATATGTACCAATATCCATTCAAAAGTGTCACTCAACAGGTTTATAAAAAATTTTCATGTTCTTCAATGGATAAATCCGCATTTTTGATTCTCCGTACACATCATCCAATGGAATCAATCCAAAATGCCGGCTATCGTAACTTCTCAAACGATTATCGCCCAATACAAAAATATAGCCCTCCGGAACAGTCTTTTCCCCTGTCAATTCTTCCAGAGTAAAGTTTTCCGTCGTGCGCATTTGCGAGACTGAATTGCGATTCACATAGGGCTCTTCATACTCTTTTCCATTGATGATCAAAACATCGTCTTTCATTTCAATCGTATCTCCGGGCAAGCCAATGACCCTTTTAATATAATATTCGTCTTCATAAGGAGCTTTAAAAACAATATGATCAAATCGTTCTATTTTGCTTATTTTGCTTACCAGAATGATATCCTCATTTTCGTAAGTCGGAGACATCGAGGCACCATCCACCACGACGGGGGAAAAGATATACTCTCTGCATATGAATGCAATAGCATACCCCATCAAAATTACCAAAAACCAAGATGCAAGTTCTTTCACGATTTTGTTTTCTTTCATCCGCATTGCTCCTCTAATTGAAATGGGTATTTCATGATTTGATTGCAATCCAAGTACGGTTTTGCTGTTCTTGTACGGATACTTCGCGGCCGAAGAACCGGGTCAATGTTTCCTCTGTCAATAAATCACTTGCCAATCCTTTTTCATATACTTCCCCATCTTTCATTAACAGAACATGGGAAAAACAAGGCAAAATTTCTTCCACGTGATGGGTAACGTAAATCAATGTTGGGCAAAACTCTTGTTTGGCTAGCCGATCGATAAATTCCAGGAACTCTTCACGGGCGATCAAATCCAATCCGTTGCAAGGCTCGTCCAAAATCAATATTTTCGGTTTGGCCATAAGCGCCCTTGCAATCAGCACCCGTTGCTTCTCGCCTTCAGATAATATACCGTATCGGGTATTTTCCAAATGTTCAATTCCCAATTGTTCCATGAGTGTGCGGGCCATTTCCACATCTTTTTTCTCAACCGCTTCATACAAGCCAATGGATGCAAATATTCCGCTGAGCACAACGCTCAACACGATATCATAATCTTTTAATTGCTGCTTTAATGAAGAACTGATAAAACCGATCTCTTTCCGCAATTCCGGAATGTTTGTTTTCCCAAATTCCTGGTCCAACACCTCAACCTTTCCTGAAGTCGGGTATAAATATCCGTTAATGACGTTCAACAATGAAGTTTTGCCGGAGCCGTTCAATCCCAGAATGGCCCAATGTTCACCTTTATTTACATCCCAATTGATCCCTTTTAATAGATATTTACCATTCCGAATGACCGTTACATCTTTTAAGTGTATCAACTTTCTTCCCCCATCTTACCATGATATATAATAATATAATATTACAATAAATCGTTTTTTTGAGAAAAGTGATAAAAATTAGAATAGAACAAATATCCATAAAAAATGAGTTTTACGTTATCATAAAGCAAATAGGGATTGCATGAATCGGGGGGATCAGATTGGAAAAGAAAGTCATTTATGCCGCACATGTCAAACATCCATATATGCACTTATATATCGCTTCTTCCGAAAAGGGGTTGGTTTTTGTTGGCACAGACCATTCTTCCATGGAGGAATTGACCCAATATTGCCGAAGACGATTTCCCCATTGTGAAGTGATTGAAGAAGGATCATTTATGAAACCGTATATTTCACAGCTCATTGAATATTTAAACGGGCAACGCAAAGAATTTTCATTGCCTTTCGATCTTCATGGCACCCCTTTTCAACAAGAAGTATGGAAAGCGTTATGCGATATTCCATACGGGAAGACGACAACTTATGGTGAAGTGGCCAGACAAATCGGAAATCCTAAAGCCGTCCGAGCCGTCGGGGGCGCCATTGGCAGCAATCCGTTATCGATCGTCATCCCTTGCCATCGGGTCATTGGAAAAAATGGAAGCCTTACGGGATATAGCGGAGGGCTGGATGTGAAAAAACGTTTGTTGGACATGGAAGGGATTTCCCTATTAATGTCATGATCGTTTCCACTTCCGGATCATTTCTTTCTCTTCTTTGCTGATGCGACGGGATTCTGTGATTTTTTGCAGCGCTTTATTATGTGTAAAATCGTCCAATGAATTCGAACGAAGAAAGTTTGTTGATTCTTCCGGATATTTCAAATAGGCTTCACAAATCGCCCAAGCTGTGGCCATCTTTACATAATAGCCGTCATGATGAATTCCATTGAATATTCGGAAAATTTCTTGAAGATAAGATTCTTCAATAAAATAGCTCAAACACATGACCACCGCAAAGCGGATTTCGAATTCTTTGTCGGAACGAAAATATGGCAGAATAAATTGCCAAACTTCATCCGGATGCTTTTTTGCAAACTTCAAACCACTGCAAAAACTGTCACAGACAGCCCAATTATCGATTTTCGGCACAAACCATCGAATCCAATCCAGCCTTTCTTTCAAGGGCAGTTTCACCTGCCCGATGACCATCCCTTTCAGCATGATTTCTTCAAAAAATTCCTCTTTCCCATTCCGCAGAAAACCTTCCCAATCCTCTTCCGAAATCTCTTTTGCCAACGTTCTTAAAATCGGAAGACGCACCCCTAAAATGTTTTCATGATTTGGAATTAATGTTTTTTGAAAAAGCCGGTATTTTTCTTCAGACAATTCCATGAGTTTTTGACGGACGTTCATTATATCACTCCATGGGGGATTATTTGATTTTCGATTGTTTATAGATACCGATGGCCAATGGTATGAAAACGATGACGATAAATGCCGGTATAAACCATGGATCGAGGGATTCTTTCTGCTTCAATCCGATTTGAACCATTTCAAAATTCAAATAGGCAAAGAACACCATGCATAAATTTTTCATCGCATTGAGCATTTTTCGGCTGTTCAAATAAAACGCTTCCACATTCGATTCATTCAGCCGCTTTGGATAATTATGCATGTGGGGCGCTTTTTCAAAAGCGGTGTTCAACAACAGAATAAACAAACCAATAACAGGCAAAATAAATAGTTCATATTTTGACCCCCAACGGTCCACTTCTCCTTTTCCATTAAAATGACCCGGAATTTGATCAGGGAGATGGTTCCATTGAAGAACGATATAAAGAATCGATACAAGAAAACAGCCAATGCCGATGATGTCAAAGATTTTTTCGGTTTTCGTTTTCGGAATGTGCAGTATTGGCCGATATGGATATTTCATTTCTCCTCATCCCACCTTTTATAAAAATGAAGCTAGAAAAGGGTCTACACCTTTTTCTAGCCATAAAGTCTGTCAAGCATTGCTTTCTTTTTCTTCCGCCAGCAATTGATGTAAATAATCGATAATTTCCCGAATCCCTTCCAGCGAATTCACTAAAACTTTCGGACTGACAATGGTAATCATCCGATTATCGAGATTCGCTACTGCTGTAAAATATTTCGTTTGAGAATAATTCACAAGTCCTACTTGTTGAATATCGTCTTCTCGTATATCTAAAATCTCTTTTGCTTCGCTTACCACTAAACCAAAATTCACAATATCCGTATTTAATACAATTATTCGAGACATCGGATCGGAAGTTGGTTTATTGTATAAGATAATATTAAAATCAAGCACCGGAATCAGTTCTTCCCGAATGCGCGTAAAACCGATCAAATATTTGGGCAAATGGGGAATTGGTGTAATTTTGCCGATTTTTTCTATGGAAACTACTTGGTCAATGGCGATTCCATATTCTTCATTCTCACAGCGAAAAATGACTGATTTCAAATAAATCACCTCAAATTGTACTATTTCTTGCTTGCGCATTTAACGATTTCTACTAATAAATCGGCTAATTTTTCTAGTTCTTCAATAGGCATTCGTTCATTTGTTGTATGAATATTTTCATAGCCTACTGACAAATTGACTGTAGGAATGCCAAAACTTGAAATGACATTGGCGTCGCTTCCCCCACCAGAGACCCCAATTTGAGGTGTTCTGCCAACATTTTTTACTGCTTCCACTGCCACTTGTACTACTTTATCCGTTTCACCTACTGAAAATCCCGGATACATCAACTGTACATCCACTTCAGCGCGGCCTCCAAATTTTTCAGCCACTTTTTCAAAAGTTTCTTTCATATGAGCTGTTTGCTTATCTAATTTCTCTTTTTGGATGGAGCGGGCTTCTGCTAGGATGAATACTTCATCACAAACGATATTTGTCGCTTTGCCGCCTTCAAAACGCCCAATATTCGCTGTTGTTTCATGGTCGATGCGCCCTAATTTCATTTCCGCAATGGCTTTCGCTGCCAATGTAATAGCAGAAATCCCTTTTTCCGGTTCCACTCCTGCATGGGCTGTTTTTCCAAAGATTTTTACATTTAATTTTGCTTGATAAGGAGCCGCAACAACGATTCCTCCCACTTTTCCATCGCTGTCAACCGCATAGCCGTACTTGGCAATAATTTTATCCCGATCCAACTCCTTAGAGCCGGCAAGACCATCTTCTTCGCCTGCTGTAATAATGAATTGTATTGTACCGTGTTCAATGGACTGTTCTTTAAGACGGCGAACCATTTCCAAAAGTGCAGCAATTCCAGCTTTATCATCGGCGCCTAAAATGGTTGTGCCGTCAGAATATATATAGCCATCTTCTTTTATTTGTGGTTTAATGCCCTTCCCAGGAACAACCGTATCCATATGTACGGTAAAATAAATCGGTTCAACATCCAATGATCCTTCCAAAGTGGCGATAATATTTCCCGCCGCATGACCATTGCGTGTATGAGCATCATCTTGATAAACGGAAAAACCTAAATCTTCCAATTTATTTACAAGAATTGGTGCTATTTTTTCCTCATGTTTTGTTTCTGAATCAATTTGGACTAACTCGATAAATTCATTCACTAAACGACTATTTTCCATGTTCAAAACCCCTTTTTTCCACTATTCATCCTCATTCTACGCTTTACTGTTTCAGAATACAATTACAAAGGTTTTATTGTTTGAAAGGTTAATTCTTCTTTTCAACTTATTAATTTTCCAGCAGAAAGGGTGTTGTTGATTATGGCGTTAGGGGATGTTTCTATAGCACAGATAGGAAAATAAGTGCGGAGTCTAGCATAAATTGGTGAATCCTAAGCAATGCAAAATAGCCCCCAATCCGAAAAATACTTTGGATTGAAGGCTATTTGTAATTCGACATTTACTTCCCATTTTTCATTAATTTTTGTTTTTCTAATAAAGCATATATATATTCCATATTTAAACAGCTTTGCACTTGTTCTGCCAGTATTTCATATGCCTGTTCACGGCGCTCTTTATCCGTTTGTACTTCCATTGGTAATGGATTCAACCCCTTACTTTTTCTTATTTCATTAAAATACGCCCTTGTAAAATAGCGATTTTGGAAGATGCCATGTAAATATGTGCCAATGGCTTTCCCATTATGAACAATAATACCATCCGTTGTTCCATCATTTAATTGTAAAAAAGGTAATGCATTTTCCTTTACCTTTGTTTGGCCTAAATGAATCTCGTATCCTTCCACTTCAATTTCTTTTTGGAAAAGCGTTGAATGAATTTTGCCTTTTGTTTGGGTCGTTCTTTTATTTTTTTCAAAGATCGTTTGTATCGGCAGTAGAGAAAGGCCTGAGACTTCCTTCAAATTTCCTTCTACACCATCAGGATCGAGAAGTTTCTCGCCTAATATTTGATAACCGCCACAAATTCCGAAAACTCTGCTGCCCTTTGAATAACATTGTTGAATAGCTTCAAATAATTTCGTTTCTTTTAACCACATTAAGTCGCCCGTTGTATTTTTTGTACCAGGTATGATGATGCAATCTGGATTTCCTAACTCCTTCACATCTCTAACTAAGCGTACCCCTACGTCAGGCTCCTCAAACAACGGATCTAAGTCTGTAAAATTAGATATTCTCGGCAATTGAATACAAGCCACATCAATAGGGCATTTCTTTTTAGGGTTTTTTAGTTTTAAAGTATCGAGGGCTAAAGAATCTTCAGCTTCAATCTGGCAGTCTAAATAAGGGATAACCCCAATAACGGGAATTCCGGTATAGTTTTCAAGCCATTGTATGCCATCCTGAAGTAATTCAATCATCCCTCTAAATTTATTAATGATGATACCTTTTACAAGTTTCCGTTCTTCTTCATCCAACAATGCAAGCGTGCCGACAATTGAAGCAAAAACTCCGCCCCGGTCGATGTCTGCAACGAGGAACACATCGGCATCCAGCATTTTTGCTACCCGCATATTCGCAATGTCGCGGTCTTTTAAATTAATCTCCGCAGGGCTGCCGGCACCTTCTGCCACAATAATATCGTAGGATTGTTCCAAGTCATGGATGGCTTTTTCCACAATTGGCATTGCTTGCAGCGTAAAGTTCTCTCGATAATTTGTTGCACCCATATCCATAAAATGCTTCCCATGAACGATGACTTCCGAAACCATATCTTGTTTCGGTTTGAGCAAAATCGGATTCATTTTTGAATTAGGGATTATCCTGGCAGCTTCTGCCTGCACCCCTTGAGCTCGGCCGATTTCTTCCCCATTCTGGGTAACATAGGAATTCAATGCCATATTTTGAGACTTAAAAGGGGCAACTTTGTATCCTGCATTGGAGAAGATGCGGCAAAGTGCCGTACAAAGAACACTTTTCCCCACATCAGAAGACGTTCCTTGTATCATAATTGAACTTGCACGCAAATATTTTCTCTCCTTTAAAATTCCAGGCCTTTTACCGCCGAAATTCCTTCATTATAATAATGTTTCGTACAATCGATAGTCGAAACCAAATCTGCAATGTCGATCAATTCTTGTTTCGCATTACGGCCTGTAATCACGACATTCATATGTTTTGGACGATTTTGAAGTGCTGTGATCACTTCATCAAGAGGAATTACGTCATCAACCGGAAAGTTTGTAATACTGAGAGCATTGTTTAGTTCATCCAACACTAATAAATCAATCGTTGGATCTTGGAGGGCTTGTTTTGCAATTTCCCACCCTTTTTTCAAAGCTTCCCGATGCTCTTCCGGTGTCTTCGTCCATGTAAATCCGATTCCTAATTGTTCAACCTTAACGGAGCCTTTCCCTTCTTCGCCTTGGCTAATGCAACCGAGGCCTAATTGTTCCATTGCAACTCCTAATTTTTCTAAGGCAATGGCTTCACCGTAAATACGTTGTTTCGATTTAATGAACTGTAAAAAACAGACATTCATTCCACGGCCAATTGCACGCAATGTTAGTCCCAACGCTGCAGTCGTTTTCCCTTTACCATCACCAGTATATATTAAAGTGAGTCCTTTATGTTTCATTGTCATTCTCCTCCTTCCATTATTGTGTATTGGTATTGTTTTTTGTTTTATATAAGGTATCTTCAAACCACATTGCTTGTTCTCTTACCTTTACAACTTCACCCACAATAATCATGGCAGGATTTGTAATCTTTTCGCTCGCAGCCAATTGGGAAATCGTATCTAATGTTCCAGAAATGGTTCGTTGTACCTTCGTCGTACCATTTTCGATAATCGCGACCGGAGTACCGGGGGCTTTGCCATTTTGCATTAATTGACGGCAAATATTCTGTAAATTCCCAACTCCCATATAAAAAGCAATCGTATCGATTCCAGAGAGTGCTCTCCAATTTAAATGATCAGGACCATTTTCTTTACATCCGTGTCCTGTAACAAGGGCAACACTGGATGCATATTCGCGATGGGTTAATGGAATCCCGGCATACTCGGCTGCTGCAACACTTGCAGTAACGCCAGGCACAATTTCAAAGGGAATCCCATGCTGCTTGAGGATACTGGCTTCTTCTCCTACTCTTCCAAAAACACCGGGATCCCCTCCCTTTAATCTCGTAACAATCTTTCCTTCCAATGCTTTTTGTACAAGAATTTCATGAATTTCCTCTTGAATGAGCATATGTTTTCCAGGCAATTTACCGCAATAAATGCGTTCTGCATTTTTGGGAGCATACTCTAGCAATGATGGATTTATAAGCCGATCATACACAATGCAGTCTGATTGCTGTATGCATTCGAGCCCCTTGACTGTGATCAATTTTTCATCTCCAGGTCCAGCTCCTACTAAATATACTTTTCCTTTGCTCATATTTCCCTCCCAGAACAAAGTTGCATTGTTGTTTACTGAATTGAAAATTATTTAATAGTATAATAGTTTTATTTCCGTTTCTGTTGTTGATATTTTAAACAAGCATTCAACCAGTTATCGATCAGCTTCGGATTGGATGCGAAATGGAAATGGACATATCCTGCAATTAATGAATGGACAACACAACCATCCTGTTTTTGTCCAAATCGACTTTTCAATGCATAAGCCGGCACCTGCTCTGTATTTGGTATAAAAGTGGAATAATGGAATTCATGGCCTTTTGCCGTCTCTCCTTCTCCCATGAGGAAATTGTTGTTTACTCCAACAATTTCCCGGTAACCAAGAGCTGCAAGTTTAGGTTGCATTATAACGTTTCCATCAATGATCCCAACCATTGGATAGCTTATACCTTCAGTTGACTGGATGGATTTTGTCAAGTACATGAACCCTCCACATTCAGCCACTGTTGGAAGCCCGTTTTCAATCAGTTCTTTAATGGATTGTTTTGAAACTTCATTATTTGCAAGCTGTTCTGCGAATTCTTCGGGAAAGCCCCCGCCAATATATAATCCATCTGCATCTTCAGGTACCGGTTCGTTCGCTAATGGGGAAAAATATTGAATTTCAGCCCCGCGCGATTTAAGTAATTGTATATTTTCTTCGTAATAAAAATTAAAGGCCGCATCCTTTGCAACGGCGATTATTACATTTACCTTTGGATCTTCGTGAAAAATAGAATTTTCAACTTCTTGTAAATTGTTCGTTTCAGAAATGCTTAATAGCCGGTTGAGATCAATGGTTTTTTCTACTTCTTGTGCCAGCGAATCAAAATAAGAATCCAATTCTCCCCTTTCAATAGCCGGAATTAATCCGAGATGCCTGCTTGGCAAATGGAGATCATTGTTTTTCTTCATATAGCCGATTACCGGAATTTTACATTCTTGTTCAATGGCTGTTTTTACAATGTTAAAATGGCCCTCGCTTCCAACTCTGTTGGCAATTACACCAACGATTCGCGATGGTTCATGCAGAGTTTGAAAACCTTTGACAATTGCTGCTGCACTTCTTGCCATGCTTGAGCAATCCACCACCAGCAGAACTGGACTTTCAGTAATGACAGCGATTTCAGCAGCGGATCCGGTATTTTCCAATGGACTTTTGCCATCAAAATACCCCATCACCCCTTCGATAATTGAAATATCTGCATCGCGGCCAGACCGTTCTACAATATCACGGATTACTTCGCGGCTTAACATCCAGCTATCGATATTTCGGGAAACTCGTTTTGTAACGGCAGTATGATAAGATGGATCGATATAATCAGGACCGCATTTAAAACCTTGGACGACTAAATTTCTCTTTTTCAGTGCAGCCATAATTCCGATTGTTAAAGTTGTTTTTCCAACACCGCTCGATGTACCTGCAATCATTACTCTTTTTGCCACGGATAATCCTCCTTATGTTCTAGAACCCCTACAGAAATCGTTACATTGCCGCTTTTCTTTTTGACAAGGACAAGGGAATCCGATTGTAAATACCGTTTCGCTGCTGCTTCACTCACGGAATATGCCCCTGTATATTTATAAACCGTTTCTGATGGTTCTTCGATATGCATTTCATTAAGTTCCTTGGCTGTATACGTACAAAATTCCACTTTTCGTTCTTCCACCACTTTTAATAAACCTTCTTCATCTTTCTTTAAGTCAATGGTGCATATCGCTTTTATACTTTTTGAAGAAAATCCCAACTCAAGCAACGTCTCTTCAATGACTGACTGAATCTCCTCCCCGCTTGTTCCGCGATTACAACCGATGCCTATTACGATCACTTTTGGTCTAAAAATAATACCGCATTGCAATATTGATTTTTCTTCTGGGGCAAGTAAGCGATGCGTGATTATTAAAGCACCGCTTGGCTTCGCATCGATTGCGTCCAAAATTGTCGGATATAACATGATATTTTTCGGTAATGGATGATCATATAACCACCAAGAACGCTCTCCACTTTCCTGCACTATGGCAACTGGTTCTTCGTTGACGACAGCCGCACTTACCTTGGTCAAATGCTCTTCGGAATCCCAAACCCATCCGAATCTGGAGCCAAATAAATCTACGGCGATGGTTTGTTGAACATCAGATGCTGTGGTAATAACGGGATTTGCGTGAAGCAATGCGGCGATTTCTCTCGTTAATTCATTCGCACCTCCTAAATGGCCTGAAAGCACACTGATTACATTTTTACCCCGATCATCGATGACAACGACTGCCGGATCGATTTTTTTATCTTTTAATAGTGGTGCAATCATGCGAACAACTGCACCAAGAGAAATAAACAAAATGAGACCTTTATATTTATAAAAAATGGCTGAAAGCAGAATCCGAACATTGCCATCATATAACTGAATTCCCAGACCCTCTTCATCACCTTTGGCAAACTTATGCGGATAATACAAGTCGCCATTTGGAAAAAGTCCTCTTAATTTTCTCGCAATTTCTGCGCTATGTTTTGTAATCGCTACAATCGCATAATCATTCTTTTGATTGATTTTCGGAATTTCCTCCTCCGCTAGTTGAATCACTTTGAAACTCCTTTCCTATAGCCGTGGGTAAACTCGGCATCGTAAAGTTTCGAACGATAAGAATTCTTTTCATAAATGTTTGGATCTAGTGCCCATCCAGCCAATATCATGGCATGTTTGCGAATGCCATTTTCTTTCATTGCTTCATCAAGTTGAGCAAGTGTCGTTCGAACGATTTTTTGATCTGGCCAAGTAGCTTTTTGAATAACTGCTACAGGCGTATCATCTTGCCAGCCTGCTTCTTTCAATTCCTTCATGATTTTTTTCGTTAAAGTGGCACTGAGGAAAAGAGCGATTGTACAATGATGGCTTGCCAAATCTTTTAATTTTTCTTTTTCCGGCACAGGCGTTCGTCCTTCTGCTCGGGTTAAAATCAGGGTTTGAGTTAATTCGGGAATTGTCAGTTCTGCTTGTACTGCTGCTGCTGAAGCAAAAACTGAACTCACACCCGGAATGATTTCAACTTCAATGCCTTCTTTTTTTAGTAATGCGATTTGTTCTGCAATAGCACCATACATCGATGAATCTCCGGTATGAACACGTGCAACTTTTTTTCCACGGTCCACCCGATCTACAATGATTGATACAATTTCTTCCAAATGCATTCCGCTCGTTTTTATTATTTCTGCTTCTTTCTTTGCTTTGGCAATTAACTCTTCATTCACAAGAGAGTCTGTATAGAGAATACAATCTGATTGTTGCAAAATATGTAAACCCTTCACCGTGATTAAATCGGGATCGCCCGGACCAGCTCCAATAATCCATATTTTTTTCATTTTCGCACCACCATTAACGTTAAATAATTTAAATCCGCACCGTCCAATTCATCGATGCTCCAGATTATTTCTTCTTCAGATGTTACTTTTGTCACTACGTGCGCTTTGTTTTCCAAGCCCAAATCCCGAAGAATTTCCAGCATCAAATCTATGACCTTTGCAACTTTAAGAAATACAACAGCATCATGGGTTTCAATCGCTTTTCTCATTTTATCGACATCATCATTTGCAGGTATAATCGCGACTTGTTCATCACCATCAGCCAGAGGAATGTTTAGACAGGAAGCTGCACCGTTAATAGAGGAAATGCCAGGAACTGCTTGAATTTTGACATCTGGATATTTTTCGCTCATTAACTTCATTAAATGAATAAAAGTGCTATATAATAGCGGATCCCCTTCCGTAACAAACGCCACATCTTTTCCATTGGCAATTTTCCCATAGATTTCATCAACGGCTTTATTCCATTCCCTTTTTAATACTTCTTCATCTTTCGTCATTGGAAATATTAGGCCCAACATTTCCTTTTCTTCAGGCCGTATAAAAACTTCTGCAATTTTGTATGCATAACTTTTTGAACCTCGCATTTTTTTTGGATAAGCAATGACTGGACATTCTTGAAGTGTGCGAAAAGCTTTTAAAGTAATTAATTCAGGATCTCCAGGTCCAACACCTATTCCGTATAGAGTCCCTTTATTCATTTCCATCTTCCTTTCGTTTTGCACTTACAATAAACACGGGATTTAATGGAGCTAACCGGGTCAATGATAAAATCGGTTTACTTCTTGCGATTTGTACTTGGGTAACTTCTGTATGGAATCCTAATCTGTTCAATATCTTGATTGATTCATATAAGTTTTCGATTGTTGCTAGATTTAACACGATGCGTCCATCATTTTTCAACCTTTGACAACATACAGTTAATAATTCCTCCATGTTGCCGCCTGTACCACCAATGAAAATGGCATCCGGATCGGGAAACTCATCAAGGCCTCCCGGCGCTTTTCCGTGTACTACCGTGAAATCCACCCGAAATTTTTTTTGATTACGGAGACAGTTTGCGATGTCTTCTTCATTTTTTTCAATGGCATATATCTTTCCTTCTTTTGCAATTTTCCCAGCTTCAATCGCGACAGAACCGGTGCATGTCCCGATATCCCACACAACGCTTTGTGGGTTTAAATTCAAAGCGCTAACGGATAATACACGAACTTCCTTTTTCGTTATTAATCCTTTTTCCGGCTTTCGTTGATAAAACTCTTCATCTTCAATGCCAAGCGGCCATTTTTTTGCTTCTTGAGTTTGAACTAAAATCACAACATTTAATGGAGAGAAACTGGATTTCTCCATTTCTTCCAACGTCATTTTTCTGCAACGCTCCTCTTCCCCTTGCAAGTTTTCAGCAATATAAGCTTCATACTCAGTCATACCAAACTCTAGCAAATATTTTGCTAGAGTATTTGGAGAATTATTTTCATCTGTTAATATAAACACTTTCTTTTTTCCATCGATTTTTTGAGCAAGGCCTTTTATTGGGCGTCCATGTATGCTGACAAAATAGGCATCTTGCCAACTGATTCCAAATTTTGCCGCTGCAAGTTGTATTGAACTGATATAGGGATAGATTTCAACCGGGATTTTTTTTGATAAAAGTCCGCCTATACCATAAAACAAGGGATCTCCGGAAGCTAGAATCACAATGTTCTGATTCCTTTTTCCAAGTTGTTCAACTATCCTCATTATTTTGGTTTTTAATACGATTTTTTCACCTTTAAAATTTGGGAAAAATGATAAGAGTCTTTCTCCTCCAACAAGAACTTCCGCATTTTCAATCCACTCAATTAATTGGGGATGAAGTCCATGTACACCGTTGTCTCCAATTCCAATCAATTTAATAGGCATCAATATTTTCCGCCTTTCCTAATAATTCTCCATTCATTGAATAAATCGCAGTCGAAACAATCAATCCGCCTTCCACATGTTTAATTACTTCTTTACAGCAATGTTCCGATATTTTGTCAAAAAAGGTCTTGCATCCTAGTTCTCTCATGATTTCCCCAACTTCATTCGCTGTGTTCGCTTGAAGAATTTTTACGATGCTTTCATTTGCAGCTCCACATTCTTTAGCAATGGAAGCAAGAAATTCAAAACTTACTTGAGAACCTTTTGAGTGGAGCATCATCGAACCTTTGGCAAGTTTTGAAAATTTTCCCATCATTCCAACCAAAGAAACTTTTGGAATGCCGATTTTTTTGCAATGTTTCATTGCAAAACCCACAAAATCGCCCATTTCAATAAAAGCAACTTCAGGAAGATCGGAAAACATGCTCATAGCAAATTTTTCGCTTCGTCCACCTGTTGTAAAAACAAGATGCTCACAACCGGATGCTTTGGCCACTGATATAGCTTGTACAATACTTGCCATATAAGCAGCATTAGAAAAAGGAACAACTGTTCCTCTTGTTCCCAATATTGAAATTCCTCCAATGATTCCGAGACGGCTATTTAATGTTTTTTTGGCAATTTCTTCACCATCGGGAACAGAAATGATAATATTTACCCCTTTTTCAATCTCAAAATGTTTTAATACGTTTTCAATTTCCGTTTGAATCATTTTCCGTGGAACGGGATTAATGGCTGCAAGTCCCACTTCAATCGGCAATCCGGGTTTTGTGACCCTGCCTACTCCTTTGCCGCCATCGATAAAAATTTCCCCGTCCTCTCTCCAAGAAACTGTTGCTTGAATAATAGCGCCATGGGTTGCATCAGGATCGTCCCCGCCGTCTTTAATTGTTGAACACGTCACTTCAAAGTCTCCCATGTTGCAATCTTCTATTAGAAATTCAACATCTTTTCCAATTGGCAGATGTATCATTACCCTCTTTTGTACTTGTTTTGTGATTAAAGCAATTAGTGCCGCTTTTGCACAAGCTGTTGCACAAGAACCCGTTGTATAACCTTCCCGTAGTTCAGATGTACTCTTTCTCTTTGTTTTCTGCATTTCCCTTACACCTGATCAGCTAATATTGAAATAGCATTTAAAGCAGCTACGGTTACAGTGCTGCCGCCTTTACGGCCGATATTCGTAATATATGGAATCCCTTCGAGTTTCAACAGCTCCTCCTTCGACTCAGCTGCTGAAACAAAGCCAACAGGCATCCCGATGATTAAGTCAGGTTTTGCAATGCCTTCCTTAACAAGACGAATTAATTCCAACAATGCAGTCGGTGCATTGCCTATTGCATATATACCTCCTTCATGTTCACGAGCGGCTTTTCTCATTGACATAATAGCCCGAGTAACTCCCTCTTCTTTCGCTTCTTGTGACACATCTTCATCACTGATATAACAATGCAGATCTCCGCCATATTTTTGGAATCGTTTCCGTCCTGAGCCGCTGACAATCATTTGGACATCGGCAATTACATGTTTTCCTTCCCGGATTGCTTTAACGCCCGCTTCAACAGCACCATGTGAAAATACAACACTTCTTCCTAATTCAAAGTCAGCCGAAGCATGGATGATTCGGCGAACAACTTGCCATTCCATGTCTGAAAAGTGATGTTCTCCCATTTCTTCTTCGATAATGGCAAAACTATAATCATAAATCTTATCCGGATCTACCGTAATCGGTTTAAAATTCATAATGCACCCTCATTTCTTTGATTTTTTATCCAATTTACAATTTCCTCCATTTCACTAAATACATGACCAAATTGTATAATTGGCCTTTTAATGACAATCGTTTCAATCCCAAGTTCCTTTGCAGCTTCTATTTTTTCATCGACCGCACCAACTTTGCCGCTTTCTTTTGTAATCATGAGTGTCACACCGAAATGCTTAAATAAGGCAATATTCAACTCTTTTGAAAAAGGGCCTTGCATTGCCACTATATTTTTTTGGGGGAAGCCGAGCTGCTCGCATTTTTGCATATTATCGATTCGGGGAAGCATTCTGCAAATCACGCGAACATCATTCAGCGGCAATAATTTATTTGCGAAGATTTCCAGCGTTTTACTGCCTGTTGTGAGCATGACAACTCCTTTTTTCTTTGCTGCAAGTTCCGCTGCCTCTTCATAGGATGAAACAAATTTGATAAAATCCTGTTCAAGCTGCAATTTTTCCCTCTCATAGCGGATATAGGGGATATTTAATTGTTCGGCTACCCATTTTGCCGTTTTATGTGCTTCTTCCGCAAAGGGATGACTGGCATCTACAATCATTGTCACCCCGGTTTCCCTTGAAAATTCGTACATTTTTTCATAATTTAATCTACCAACTTTTACTTCTATGCCTTTATCAACAAGACTTTTGGCTGCAGATTCTGTTACTACGGTGGCCATTAGGGGGAAGCCTTCCTTTTTTAACAAAACAGCCAATTCACGTGCATCACTTGTCCCAGCAAGAAATAAAATCATGGTTTCACTTCCATTTTTTCATCAAGTTGGACGTTACGACCTTTGTAATCATGATGATGTTTATGACCATGGTGATGTTCATGTTCATGCTCGTGCTCATGGTGATGGTGGGAAATGAGCCCCTTTTCCATTAACTTTTGAACATTTTGTATATCTTTATCACCGTTCGAATGCCCTGATAATGCTTGTACCATTCGTTCAATAATGACAGATTTTAATCGGGGATGGTATCCAAAATAATGGGCAATTTCAATGTTTATTTCGGGATATTGTTCTTTGAAGCGTTCACAATAGGATTTCATCCGCTCCATTAATATGCCCGTAAATAGAAAATATGGAAGCATGATGATTTTTTTAGCACCAAGCTTTATACATCGTTCAATCCCTTCTTCAACCAATGGTTCTGTCACTCCCATAAAAGCTCCTTCCACTACTTGAACATTTAACTTTTCCCATAGCAGTCTTGTAATCTTGAAAAAATCACCATTGGCATATTCATCGCTTCCTCCCCGGGCAATTAATAAAATGGCTGTATCTTCATGTTTTGCCTGGGTATCAAAACCGATTTCTTCTAAACGTTCCAGTAAAATTTGAAAAATATCTTCATGAATTCCCACAACTTCACCATAAGTGAATTTCACATGGGGATATTTTTCTTGCGCCTCTACAATTTCTGCGGGAATATGAATTTTAGAATGTCCTGCATGGAGCAAGATGATCGGCATTACATAGATTTCACTGGCACCTTTTTCGATGCAAATCTTAATTCCTTGAGAAATCGTTGGTTCAGCAAATTCTAAAAAACATGTTTCTACTAGTAGACTTGAATCAATTAATTCTCTTGTTTGCTTTACAAATTCTCTTACTTCTTCATTTCCTGCTTCAAGCTTACTTCCATGTCCTACAAATAAAATAGCTTTCGTCATGTTATCCTCCTAATCTGCACAAGGGATCGGCTGCAAATTGAGCTTTGGCTCATTATCTTGATATTTGTACCCTGCCAGCACTTTTTTCCGTTTAAAATATTTAAATAATCGTTCATTTGGATGAGCATTTTCTTTATATTCAACAATCAGTTTTTCAATTAATTCGACCAATTTTTCAGCTTCCAACCCCTCTTCAATCAATTGACCCGGATGTGCGGTGCGTCCTACCGGTTTTGCACCTAAAAACACATCAAATTTTCCTTTTCGATATACGATTCCAATATCTTCCATAACGGCGTTGTAACATGCCATCCCACATCCATTGATGCCGATTTTTAATTCTTTCGGCACAGCTTTTCCTCCAAATCTCTGTTGCAGCTTTTCAGCGTACGGTATCGAATCCGTTTTTTCACCATCACAAAAATCACAAGCCTTCACCGTAATGACATTTCCTACAGGCATCACCAGCAAACCAACATTTGTTAGTTGTTCTACAATTTGTTCTGGATGATTAGTTGGAATACTGATCCGCAACTGATGATCCCTTGAATAGTCCATCCTTCCCTCATGACCAACAACTTCAGCCAATAGCTTAAATTGCTCAGGGGTGAATCGTTTATTTGCCACTCCAGGACTTATGGCAAACTCAAAAACTGGTTTATAGTCTGTTTTTTCCACAACGAAATTTGGCTTTCGGTCCAGCATTGCAATTGCTTCGCATGCTAGTTGAAAAGGGGTTTTTTTTGACTCTCTTTTCTTCGATTCCAAATTTTCCAAAGACCAAGGTTCTGCTTCTTTTTTCAATCGTTCATGAGGTTTCAATGGTTGTACCTCGCGATCAAGCGTATATTTTCGTTGATACCCCCTCGGCGTAATCATTAAGTCATCATATACAAATGTGGAGGTGTTTCCAATAATCACTGTTGTGAGCATACCAATCTCGTGTTCCAGCATATTATCCAACGTCGTAATCACAATCGATTGTCTTTCACGATAAGCACTTTTTACAAGTCCAACCGGTGTATTCGGTGACCGATATTTTAGTAATATCCGTCTTGCTTCCACGATTTGTTTTGTTCTTCTTCCGCTTTTCGGATTGTATAGAGCAATCACAAAATCAGCTGCTGCCGCTGCTTCAAGCCTTTTTTCGATAATTGTCCATGGTGTTAAATGATCACTTAAGCTGATTGTGCATGAATCATGCATAATCGGGGCACCGAGTAGGGAACTACAAGAATTGATGGCAGAAATTCCAGGAATGACTTCCACTTCAACCCCTGACTCTTTATGCCAACCTTGTTCAACGAGTACTTCATAAATGAGACCGGCCATGCCATATACACCGGAATCTCCACTAGAAATGACCGCTACCTGGTGCCCTTCTTCCGCAAGTTTTACCGCAGCCTGTGCACGTGAAACTTCTTCCGTCATCCCAGTACTTATAATTTTTTGTTTGACGTTTAATAAATTTTTTATTAATTCCACATAAGTTTTGTATCCAATGATATAATCACTTGCTTTTATCGCTTCCACTGCCCGAAATGTAATGTGATTAGCGTCCCCTGGACCAAAACCGACAATGTATAGCTTTCCTCTCAAAGACATCACCCCATTTATATTGTTACCTTCAATAAATAATCTTTAAGAATTTCCAATAATTGTTCTTTTGAACGGTAATCAATTGTATGTAAATTCACCCCTCTATTTTTCAATATTTGCGCTATTTCGAATATTATTGATGTTTCCAGATTTGCTTTAGTAATAATATCTTTGTGTTCTTCAAACAGTTGAGAGAAATTACCTTGAAATAACACTTCACTTTGATGCATCACAATTACTTCGTCAGCCCATTCATAGGCAAAATCAATATCGTGAGTAGAAAGAATAAGCGTTCTCCCATCACGATGAAGTTCATCTAATAGTTTCCTTATTTTCTTTGTGTAATAAATATCCAAAGATGCAGTTGGCTCATCAAAAAGGATGACTTCAGGATCCATAGCAAGCACACCTGCGATGGAAACCCGCTTTTTTTGTCCACCGCTTAAAAAATGAATCGGTTTATCTAACAACTCACCTACGTCTGTCAGAACAATTGCTTTCTCAATTAACGTCTTTCGTTCCCGTTCCGGCAACTTTAAATTATATGGTCCATAACATATGTCATCTCGAACCGTCCCATTAAACAACTGGGTTTCAGGGTTTTGAAAAACGATTCCTACCCGACGTCTTAAATTGATCAACTCTTTCCTCGAATAGGTTAATGGTTGTCCATCGATGCAAATTGTGCCGGATGTTGGTTTTAACAACCCATTTAAATGCAATAATAATGTGGACTTTCCTGCACCATTGCTGCCTAAAAGAGCAATTTTTTTCCCTCGTTCAATTCGTAGATTGATATTTTTTAAAGCCTCAGTCCCATCTTCATAACGGTAGTACACTTCGCTCAGTTCGAAAATAGTAGTACTCATTCAACCAGCTCTCCCAACGGTGAAATTAAAAGCGATAATCAATATACTGATTAACATAATGAATATCCAACGGCTTCTTGAAAATCGAATTGTTCTTGCAATAACAGCCATATAACCATTTAAACTTCTTGCATTGACTGCGTTGTTTAAATCTTTCATTTCATGGAATACCTTAACAAATAAAGCGCTAATAATAAGTCCAATCGACTTGATCGTTTTGATAAATGAACCATGTCCCAACCTTGCTTTTTGTGCAAGAAATATTGTCCTGCTTGAATCCAGAAATAAAAATATAAATCGATAGATTAATGCGATTAAATCCAACAAAACCTGCGGAACTTTCAAGCACTGTAAACCAAACAGAACATCCTGAATGGTTGTCGTTAAGATTAAGAAGTACAAGCAACTGATACTCGATAAGGAAACAGAAAATAAAGTCAAGGCCTTTTCAATACTTTCCTTCATGATTGAAATAACAACGGGACCAATGATGGATTGAAAAATTGCTCCTTCTAAAGGGCTTTCGGTAAAGCTGAGTAAAATAACCAGTATACTTGATAATAAAAAAGCGACAGGAATTAACAATAACTTCCAATATATACGAACAGGAATTTTGCCAAAAATTATGGTAATCACAACCATGATGAAAAATATGAATAAAGACGTGTATATATTTTGAAACAGGATATTAAGTATTAAAGGAATCAATGCAAATACGATTTTTTCAATCGGATGTATGTTTCTTAATGGTGAATGATAAGCGTAAAATTCCAGCATTCTCATTTCGGTATCTCAGCATTTCCGCCCCTATTCCGGCCTCTCATATATCCTATAAAATAACCGATAAACCCAGCACCGGCAGCTCCTTGCAAGACGAATAATAAACTTTCGATTTCACCACTAGGAGGTTCCCATATACTAGAAAACCAAGGTTTATAGGATTCGTTCAGCTCTGTGATCAATTCTTCCGCTTCCCCGTCTGCACCGCCGTATTCTGCATTTCCATTGAAAATCAGCGGAATGCAAATCAAAGCTATCGTAATAAATAAGATAAATGCGTTATTTTTTAACATCTATTTCGCCTCCTGAGTTTTGTTTAACACTTGAAGCAACTTTAATTCATTTACGTTATATTTCACCAAGAAATTCATCACCATGACTGAAAGCAACCCTTCTACAATCGCTAAAGGAATTTGAGTAATTGCAAAGACGCTAGCGAATTTGACAAATGAAGCAAATATACCACCCACTTCAGAGGGAAAAGCAAGTGCAAGTTGAATAGATGTAATAACGTAAGTGCCTAAATCAGCTAATGAGGCAGCCAAAAAGACTGCAAATGTAAACGTTAGACCGATCTTTTGCGCCCCCTTAAATACTCCATATGCAATAAAAGGACCGGCAACAGCCATAGAAAATGCATTGGCACCAAGCGTCGTTAACCCCCCATGCGCCAATAGCAATGATTGAAACAGCAAAACAATACTACCTAGAACACTCATTACAAAAGGTCCAAATAAAATCGTTCCTAAACCCACCCCGGTAGGATGAGAACAACTCCCTGTAACGGAAGGAATTTTTAAAGCGGATAAAACGAATGCGAATGCTCCGGATAAACCCAGCAATAATTTTGTCTCAGAATGAACCTTTATAAGATTGCTTATATTCTTTAACCCTATTATTAGAAAAGGTAATGTTACGAGCCACCAAAAGACAGCCCATTCTGCCGGCAAAAAACCTTCCATGATGTGCATAGCAAAGGCAGGCTTAGGAACCAACAACAATAATGCTAAAAAATAAATTGGCTTTTTAAACGAAATGTTCATAAAAACCCTCCTAAAAAAATATATGAATAATAAAAAAACACTGCTAAATTAGCAGTGTCCCACAATAAGGCATAACGATACGCATAATGCTAGTATGATGCCTATTCGTGTACCTATCCTCGTAGGACACTACCATCCACTCCATACGGCAGGTCTCCTGGCTTAGATTCATCGCTCCAAAATCGCCTTCCCATTTTCACAGTGGCATTTGATTTTGAGCTCCTCTTCACAGTGGCGGGACCGCACTAGATTTTCACTAGTTTCCCTATTAAGCTAATTTTCATTAGCACCGTATGGAATATTCAATTGTTGAAATTTAATAGTATTGTAGCATATAGATTCAAAAATTTCTATATCTTTCTAAATAGAATTAAAAATTTGACAACTCATTTTTTCTTTCAGCCATTACAAAATTAAGATTTTTGCTTTCTTTTGTATCAAAATAGATAGCCTATTTAAAATTTTTAGAAAAAAGTAGTACAAACCGGGATTGGCCTGTACTACAAATGTTCGTATTCATTGGATTATAGCGGAATATTTCCGTGTTTTTTCTTAGGTCTTGATTCTTCTTTATTTTCAAGCATTTCTAATCCTTGAATTAACTTAATGCGCGTTTCTCTTGGATCGATGACGTCATCCACCATTCCAAGTGAAGCAGCAACGTAAGGATTTGCGAATTTTTCTTTATATTCTTCAATTTTTTCTTGGCGTGTTTTTTCTGGATCTGGGGAATTGGCAATTTCGTTTGCAAAAATGATATTTGCCGCACCAGCAGCACCCATTACAGCGATTTCTGCATTTGGCCAAGCAAATACAAGGTCGGCACCGATGGATTTAGAGTTCAATGCCACGTATGCACCGCCGTATGCTTTACGTAAAATGACCGTAATTTTTGGCACTGTTGCTTCAGAATAAGCATACAAGATTTTTGCACCGTGACGGATGATACCGCCATGTTCTTGTTTAACGCCTGGGAAGAATCCTGACACGTCTTCAAATGTAATGATTGGAATATTGAATGCATCGCAAGTGCGAATGAATCTGGACGCTTTGTCGGATGAATCGATATCAAGTCCTCCAGCTAAAGCTTTAGGCTGGTTACATACAAGCCCTACTGAATAACCTCCAATGCGTGCAAATCCAACAACGATGTTTTTCGCAAATTCTGAATGCACTTCCATGAAGGAACCTTCATCCACCACTTGTTCCACCACTTTACGCACATCATATGGACGAGTTGGTTCGATTGGCACAACGTCAATTAATTCAGGACGCCAATCATCGCCTTCCGGACGTGGCAAGCGAGGTGCTTTTTCTTTATAGCTTTGCGGTAAGTAGCTTAACAATCTTCTGATTTGTTGGATTGCTTCTTCTTCGGATGGTGCACGGAAATGAGCGTTACCGCTGATGGAGTTATGCACTTTTGAACCGCCTAAATCTTCTGACGAAATTTTTTCTCCTGTTACCGCTTCAATTACTTTTGGTCCTGTAATGAACATTTGGGATGTTTTATCCACCATTAAAATAAAGTCTGTAATCGCTGGAGAATATACTGCCCCACCAGCACAAGGACCCATGATGACGGAAATTTGCGGAATCACTCCGGAATAAATGGAGTTGCGATAGAAAATATGACCATATCCGTCCAATGAAAGTACCCCTTCTTGGATGCGGGCACCACCAGAGTCGTTGATACCGATGAATGGCGCACCGTTTTTAGCAGCCAAATCCATCACTATCGCAATTTTTTTCGCATGCATTTCACCTAGTGCTCCACCAAACACTGTGAAATCCTGAGCAAATAAGTATACAGGGCGTCCATTGACTTTACCATAACCTGTTACAACCCCGTCACCAGGTCCTTTTTGTTCGCCCAAGCCGAAATCCGTTACACGGTGCTCGATGAAAGGATTAATTTCCACGAATGTGCCTTCATCCAGCAATAATTCAATACGTTCGCGGGCAGTAAGTTTTCCTTTTTCATGCTGTTTGGCAATACGTTTGTCGCCACCGCCTAAATAAATCTCTCTTTTTCGGTCATACATTTCATCAATTTTGTCTAACATGTCCATTATTCATTAACCCCTTTTCCACTTTTTTCATATAGTTCATATAAAACTCCAAAACTGTCTTTTGGATGAATGAAACATGCTTCTGCCCCACCGGCAGCTGGAATTGGTTCTTCAGAAAGAAGACGTACTCCCTTTTCTTTTAATTCCGCCATTTTTTCGCGAATATTATCAACTTTGAAACAAATGTGCTGAATTCCTTCGCCGCGTTTTTCAATATGATTATAAATTGCTCCTTTTTCGCTTAACGGTTGCAACAATTCAATATGGACGTTACCGGCATCAATGAATGCCACACGCACATTTTGAGTTGGAACTTCTTCAATTCTTTCTAGTTTTAAACCTAACACTTCAGTATAATATTTCACTGATTCGTCTAGGTTTTTGACGGCTATACCTATATGATCGATATTTTCCATGATGACACCCCTTCTGTTATAGTACATAACCTATTGTAACGAATTTGCGAAAATTACGCTACGTACTTGAGAAATTTTTCAAATTTGATAAACTAAAAATATGAAAAAAAGGAGAGAGCGAGAAAATGAGCAATAAAAAAATTCAAAAAGTGGTCGTATATGCGATGATTGCAATTATGTTACTCTCAACATTGGCATTCGGATTGTCATTTTTCTAATAACCGGTAGCGATTACAAGTCAGTAATCGCTATTTTTTATTTCAAAAAAATTTTCCTCAACCATCTTTATACTGTATCACAACAGATCTATTTAAAAATTTTCCGTAAAATAATAAAATTATATGATTTCTGAAAATAGAGGACGCTTTTTCAAGAAAAATTACAAAATGCAGAATCCGCAATACTATTATTAAGAACATTTAGTATGCGGATTCTTTAATTGTTACATTAGACTTCGTCGCAATATTCCTCAAAATAAGCCTGCAAATTGGTAATGACAGACATTACATCATGCCCTTCAATCTCATGACGGCCGATATCCGCCACCACTTTGCCGTCTTTTAATAGAACAAAAGCCGGGGATGAAGGGATATGCTCTTCACCGAAATGCGCACGTGCCGCTGCTGTCGCTTCTTTATCTTGTCCCGCGAAAACGGTCACTAGATGATCAGGGCGTTTATCGTAATGAATTGCATTTGCTGCCGCTGGACGGGCGATGCCACCCGCGCAACCGCATACAGAGTTGATCATGACAAGGGTTGTTCCAGGACGCGCAAAGGCTTTTTCCACCTCTTCAGGCGTTCTTAATTGCTCATATCCCGCACTCTCTATTTCCGCACGGGCTGTTCTGATAATTTCCTGCATAAATAAATCGTAATCCATCATGTCATTCATTCTCCTTTCAACTATACATTTTAGCATAGAGGACTAAAGAGGTCATTGCAAATAAGAAAAGGAAGAACTGAAATGATCTTTCCATGGATTACGGTTTAATATCACCCAAAATCCGGAAATAATTGATGAATTCCTTGAGTAACCGTCAGTTTTCCTTGCAAAATTTCTTCTTCCAATTGCTTGACCAATTCTTTGTTTTCTTTCTTTCCGAAAAACGAATCGATTAAATGGTCATGAATCATGGAATAGAACCAATCGCTAGTCTGTTCCCTTCTTCTCGTATACCAATAACCGGATTCCTTCATTTGTTTTTCGAAGGATAATATCATTTCCCAAACTTCTTTTAATCCGGTTTTTTCATAGGAAGAGACGGCAAGGGCCTGGGATTCCCAACCAGGAGTGGATGGTTGCAAGAAATGCAAAATTTTCCGGTATTCCCGAACCGTATTTTTCGCTTTCTCCACATTGTCTCCATCCGCTTTATGGACAACAATTCCATCCGCCAATTCCATAATCCCTTTTTTCATTCCTTGCAGTTCGTCCCCTGCTCCGGTCAAAACAAGCAGAAGGAAAAAGTCCACCATTCCGCGCACATAGGTCTCACTTTGCCCTACTCCGACCGTTTCAATGAGGATCACGTCATATCCTGCCGCTTCGCATAGCAGCATCGTTTCTCTCGTTTTCTTATGCACACCGCCAAGAGTGCCGGCGCTTGGAGATGGGCGAACGAAAGCATTTTCATGCCGGCTCAAATTTTCCATCCGCGTTTTATCCCCTAAAACGCTTCCGCCGGAGATGCTGGAACTCGGGTCAATGGCAAGGACTGCGACCCTTTTTCCCATGTTGCAGAGCATTGTGCCGAAAGCTTCAATAAAAGTGCTTTTTCCTGCTCCTGGAACGCCGGTGATGCCGATCCGTACACTATTGCCTGTATAGGGGAGCAGCTCTTGCAACAGTTGTTGGGCCATAATTTTATGTTCCGGATTGGAGCTTTCGATCAATGTGATCGCTTTGGAAAGAGAAGTGCGCTTTGCTTCGCGCACTTCACCCGCTAATTGTTGTATATCAATTTGCTGTTTTTGCTTTTTACGAAACTTTTTTGGGGCGACATAAGTCATCCCGTCATGTTTGCTTTCAACGCCTTTCATGACATTCAAAGCAGTCTCTTCAGCGTTCTTTTCCTCCATCATTCGGACACTTCCTCATATCCTAAGCGTCGATAAATTTCTTCAATGATTTTAATTGCAGCAACAGGAATTACTGTTCCTGGTCCAAAGATTGCTGATACGCCATTGTCATATAAGAATTGATAATCTTGTGCAGGGATAACCCCGCCAACTACGACAATAATGTCTTCTCTTCCTAATTTTTTCAATTCTTCAATTAATTCAGGCACTAAAGTTTTATGACCCGCAGCCAAGGAAGAAACGCCGACGCAATGAACGTCGTTTTCTACTGCCATTTGAGCCGCTTCTTGAGGTGTTAAGAACAATGGCGAAATATCCACGTCAAAGCCAAGGTCTGCATAACCCGTAGCAACTACTTTCGCACCGCGGTCATGTCCGTCTTGACCCATTTTCGCAATTAAAATACGTGGACGACGACCTTCGTTTTCTAAGAATTCATCTGTCATTTGTTTCACTTGTTCAATTAATTCATTGTCGGAGAAGTTGGATGAATATACGCCAGAAATGGAGCGAATCACTGCTTGGTGGCGTCCGCATACTTTTTCGATGGCGTCGGAAATTTCTCCAAGGGTTGCACGGGCTCTAGCTGCATCTACTGCAACCGCAAGCATATTTTCTTCTCCAGTGGCAGCCGCTTTCGTTAAGCGCTCAAGATGTCTTTGCACTTCTTCTTCATTGCGTTCTGCTTTAATTTTTTGAATACGTTCAATTTGTTTTTGGCGTACGAGAGTATTATCGATATCCAAAATATCGATTGGTTCTTCATAGTCTAATGTATATTTGTTTACGCCGACAATTGTTTCCTCTTTTGAATCAATTTTTGCCTGGCGTTTAGCAGCAGATTCTTCTACTTTCATTTTTGGCAAGCCTGTTTCAATGGCTTTTGCCATGCCGCCAAGGTCTTCGATTTCTTTAATTAATTCCCAAGCGCGTTTCGTTAACTCATCTGTTAATTTTTCTACATAATAAGATCCGCCCCATGGATCGATAACTTTTGTCATCAATGTTTCTTCTTGCAAGAATAATTGCGTATTGCGGGCAATGCGAGCTGAGAAGTCTGTTGGAAGCGCAATAGCTTCATCAAGGGCGTTTGTATGCAAGCTTTGCGTATGGCCCATTGCCGCAGCATTCGCTTCAATTAACGTACGTGTCACGTTGTTGAATGGATCTTGTTCTGTCAAAGACCAGCCGGAAGTTTGGGAGTGAGTTCTAAGTGCCAAACTTTTTGGATTTTTCGGATTGAATGTGCTCATCATTTGGGCCCAAATGCGGCGAGCGGCACGCATTTTCGCCACTTCCATGAAGTAGTTCATACCGATTCCCCAGAAGAAAGATAGTCTTGGTGCGAAGGAATCGATATCAATGCCAGCTTTTAAACCAGTTCGAACATATTCAAGTCCGTCTGCCAACGTGTAAGCCAACTCGATATCTGCTGTAGCCCCGGCTTCTTGGATATGATATCCGGAAATGGATATTGAGTTGAATTTTGGCATAAATTTACTAGTATACTCGAAAATATCCGCAATGATTTTCATTGACATTTCAGGAGGATATATGTACGTATTACGCACCATATACTCTTTCAAAATGTCGTTTTGGATTGTACCGGCAAGTTTTTCCGGTGTGACTCCCTGCTCTTCGGCCGCTACAATGTAGAAGGCCATAATCGGAATAACCGCCCCGTTCATTGTCATGGAAACGGACATTTGATCCAATGGAATACCGTCAAATAAAATTTTCATATCTTCAACGGAGTCGATTGCAACGCCCGCTTTCCCAACGTCCCCTTTTACGCGGGGATGATCGGAGTCGTAACCGCGGTGAGTAGGCAAGTCAAAGGCAACAGATAGACCTTTTTGCCCCATCGCCAGATTTCTGCGATAGAAAGCATTGGATTCTTCCGCTGTAGAGAATCCGGCATATTGGCGGACTGTCCAAGGACGGGCTACATACATTGTCGGATATGGTCCGCGCGTATTCGGAGCGATACCAGGGAAATCTTTCAAATGTTTCGCTTCTTTGATGTCATCATTAGAATAAAATTCTTTCACTTCAATTCCTTCGTTTGTTGTGAAGGTATGGGAAGGTTGAAGTTGTTCATTGTCCAATATTTCATGTATATTCACTGATTCAAAGTTGGCTTTCATCGTTGTACCTCCTTCAAGCTTTCAAGAAGTGCAGTGAGCTTCTCCACAATATTTTGGCCGAGATAGATAAATCCGTTTAATCCTTTAGATAGCCATTCTTGTTCCTCTTCAGGGAATTTGCCTGCAACATCCAAAATGACACTTTCTTTTTTGCCTTCCAATAAAGCAGGCACGATTTCTTTTGTTTGGTCATTTGTTGCGGCGATGACTACATAATCAGCATCCGTTTGTTGCAACCAATTTTTTGCTTCTTCAATGGATTCGATTTCTCCGGATTCCACTGGCACAACTCCGGCAGTCGCAAAGAATCCTTCCACAAAATCGGCACGAGGTTTGAAGTCTTTTAATTTTCCGAAAGTTAAGATGCCGATTTTTGGATTCGCTTTTGCGTATTGTTCACGGAGTGTTTCAAACGGCACAGCAAGTCGCTTAATGTCGGCATAAAGCGGATTTGTTTCCGTTTGCAGTTCATCCGCAGGGTTTGCATAAATGTTTGTACCAATTAATGAATGTTTTCTCGTTTCCACTTGTTGGATACGTGTTTTGTAAACTTCTTCTAATGCTGATTGAAGTTTTCCGGATTTTTCGAACTCGTCGATGCCGCCTGCTTCTTGAATTTGAAGGAATAATTCCCAAGCTTTTTCCACATATTCTCTCGTCAATGTTTCAATGAAATAAGAACCGCCTGCAGGATCCAATACATCATCCACAAAAGATTCTTCTTTTAACACCAATACAACGTTTCTGGCAATACGGATGGATTGATCCGTAGGTTTAGTCAATACATCATATGGGTAAACAGTAATTGCATCCGCACCGCCAATCAATGCGGCAAATGCCTCGTTGCCGGCACGCAATAAATTCACGTAAATATCGTATTTTGAGAAACTGCGTAGAGACGTTTCAGCAAGTACCGGAACCGGAACGGCCTCTACGTTGTAAGCCTTTTCAAAAGCTTTCCATAAAACTTTAAAGGCTCTCAATTTTGCGATTTCTTGGAAAAAGTGCGTATCAATGGCGAAATGAACGAAAAATTTATTGGCAAAGGATTCAAAGGATTCAGACTTCTCCGCATACTTTGCAGCCTGAGCTAAACTAAGAGCCAATTCCTGCACAACATGCGCGCCTTCATAATGGTATGGAACCGTGTCAGCCGCAAATGTGCGCACATTCGGATAACCTTCAAGTTCAACTGCATCTTTTGCAATAACATAACCTTTTACTTTTTCCCGATCCGCTTCAGGAATTTTTGAGAATACATCTAAAATGCGGTCACTTTCGACAAGCAATTTAAATGGAGTTTCCACCAAGTATTTCGCAAGTTCGTTTAAATTTTCATCATTCCACTCAAGCACTCTGCTATCGATTGTAATGATGCCGTTTCCTCTTTTGACACTGTCTTTCAAACGGTCAAAAAATTGTTCTTCATTATCCCCGTAAATAGTTTGAGCCGCTTGTACAGAATCGGATGCTTTTAAAGAACGGATTGTGGAAACTTGTTTTTCCAATTCATCCCCCAATTTTTCTATTAACATTTCTTGTGTATACAACGGTTGTAAAGTGATTCCCTCGATTGTCTTCGTGAAAAGTGATTCAAATGGCTTCCCCTTTAATGACTTTATTGCTGTTTCTTTCCACTCGTCATAACTAACAGCAGGAAATTCAATTTCATTCATGTTGTTTGACATAGTTGTCGCTAAACAGCTTCCCCCTTTTTTCTTTTATTATAATTTTTATAATTCTTATAATACATTAGAAACCTTGTCCAATAAAGTACAAAAATAAAAGAAAGCCTTGATTTGCAAGGCTTCCAGGAATTATTAATAAACTGTTTTTTCAAAATAATTCGTTTTTTCGAGAATATTTTTTACTCTATTAAGAAATTTGCCACAAACGTATCCATCTAAAATTCGATGGTCGATCGATAAGCATAAATTCACCATATCCCGGATGGCTATCATATTATCGATGATGACCGGCCTTTTTACAATGGCTTCCACTTGCAAAATGGCGGCTTGCGGATAGTTGATAATGCCCATGGATTGGACAGAACCGAAAGACCCTGTATTATTGACCGTAAAAGTTCCGCCTTGGATATGTTCGCTCTTTAATGTGCCATTCCGCACGTGTTGGGATAGTTCATTGATTTCCTTGGCAATTCCTTTGATGGATTTATCGTCCGCATTTTTAATGACCGGCACATAAAGGGCATCTTCAGTTGCAACGGCAATGGAAATATTAATATCCTTCTTCTGGATAATTTTATCTCCGGCCCAAACGGAATTGAGCATCGGAAACTCTTTTAACGCTTGTGCAACGGCATTGACAAAAAAGGCGAAATAAGTAAGATTGAAACCTTCTTTTTCTTTGAATTGCTGCTTGATGGAGTCACGGTACCGGACTAAATTTGTCACGTCCACTTCCATCATCAACCAGGCGTGTGGAATTTCCTGTTTGCTTCTCACCATGTTATTGGCAATGGAGCGTCGAATGGCTGAGACAGGAATTTCCACATCTCCGGCATTCTTTTCAATTTGAATTGGTTTTGATGCCGCTTCCGCTTTGGCCGGAATCGTTTTATGGGACTCTGCAGCTGCCGCTTCCGTTTCCTTTGCGACGGAAAATTGGCTTCCATCTTTCCGGGACTCGATAAACTTGAGTATATCTTTTCTCGTAATGCGGCCGTTTAATCCGGTTCCCGTCACTTGTTCCAAATCAATGTTATATTCGCCCGCCAGTTTCAATACGGCTGGAGAATAACGGTTTTTCTGCTTCGGAATGAGTTCGCCATAATCCGGCTCATTGATTTTCACTTTTGCATCGGAAATCGTCGCATTGCGAATGGCCTGGCTGATGTTTGATTGTTTTTCTTCCACAACTTCAATCGTACAGATGACGGTTCCGACAGGATATGTTTCCCCTTCGTTTCCGATCAGTTCTTTCACAATACCGGTGAATGAGGAAGGCACTTCCGCATTCACTTTATCTGTCAATACTTCCGCCAATGGGTCGTATTTTTTTACAAAATCTCCTGGCTTCACTAGCCATTTTTCAATTGTTCCTTCTGTAACACTTTCCCCCAATTGGGGCATGATGACTTTTTCTACTGACATATGGATTCCCCCCCTTTAAAAAGCGGCCAATTCCCGCATCGCCCGTTCGATTTTTTCAGGACTGATCATGAAATATCTTTCCATGGTTGGTGCATAAGGCATTGCTGGAACATCCGGCCCAGCGAGTCTCATAATAGGTGCATCCAAATCAAATAAACAATGTTCCGCAATGATGGCTGCCACTTCGCTCATGACGCTGCCTTCTTTATTGTCTTCCGTCACAAGGAGCACTTTCCCGGTTCTGGTTGCCGCTTCAATAATCGCTTCCTTATCTAAAGGATAGACAGTCCGCAAATCCAAAAGATGGACGCTGATTCCGTCATCCTGCAGTCGTTCGGCTGCCTGGAGGGCATAATTGACGCAAAGGCCATACGTTATAACGGTAATATCGTCCCCCTCCCTTTTTACATCCGCCTTCCCGATCGGAATCACGTAGTCATCGAGCGGCACTTCCCCTTTAATTAACCGGTAGGCCCGCTTATGTTCAAAGAATAAAACCGGATCTTCATCCCGGATGCTTGCTTTTAGCAATCCTTTTGCGTCATAAGGAGTCGAAGGGATGACAATTTTCAGACCGGGTGTATTGGCAAATAATGCTTCCACAGATTGGGAATGATATAATGCGCCGTGGATCCCTCCACCGTACGGGGCGCGAACGACAATCGGGCAATTCCAATCATTATTGGAACGATAACGGATTTTCGCCGCTTCCGATACAATCTGGTTTACCGCCGGAAGGATGAAATCGGCAAATTGCATTTCCGCAATCGGGCGCATTCCCACCATTGCAGCCCCAATCGCCACACCGGCGATGGCACTCTCAGAAAGGGGAGTATCCAACACCCGCCATTCACCAAATTGTTCGTACAATCCCTGGGTCGCTTTAAACACTCCGCCTTTTTTTCCGACATCTTCGCCCAAAATGAAAACTTTCTCATCTCTTTCCATTTCTTCCTTCATCGCCAAGTGTATCGCTTCAATGAAAGATAATACCGCCATCTTTATTCATCCCCTTCCCAATAAACATATTTCAACGCATGTTCCGGGGGAGCATACGGTGCTTTTTCCGCATATTCTGTGGCATCATTTACAATTTCCATCACCTTGCCGTTCATTTCCTCAAGGGTTTCTTTTGTCGCCACATTGGCATCCACTAAGTATTTCCCGAATAGCAACAATGGATCATTCGCTTTTCCTTGGGCAACTTCTTCACTGGAACGATATTTGTCATCATCATCGGAGGAATGGCTCGTCAAGCGGTAAGTCACCGCTTCAATCAGGCTCGGACCTTCTCCCCGTAACGCCCTGTCCACTGCCTCCTTCATTACTTTATAAACGGCTAAAGGATTTTTTCCATCAACCGATTCTCCATGCATTCCGTAACCGAGGGCCCTGTCAGCCACATTTCCCCCCAACTGCTTATCGATCGGCACTGAAATGGCATATTGATTGTTTTCTACCATTATAATGACAGGCAATTTATGAACGCCGGCAAAGTTGGCTCCTTCATGGAAATCTCCCTGGTTGGTAGAACCTTCTCCCAAGGTCACAAAGGAAACATAATGTTGATTTTGCAATCGACCCGCAAGCGCCACCCCGACTGCATGGGGAACTTGGGTTGCAACCGGCGAGGAACCCGTCAAAATCCGTTTCTTTTTATACCCAAAATGCCCCGGCATCTGTCTGCCGCCTGAATTCGGATCTTCCGCCTTTGCAAAGGCTGACAGCATCAATTCCCTCGGTGTCATGCCAAAGTGCAACACAACCCCCATATCCCGGTAATACGGGGCAATATAATCCCTTGTCGGATCTAATGCAAATGCCGCTCCAACCTGAGCCGCTTCGTGGCCCTGGCAAGAAATGACGAAGGGAATTTTTCCTGCGCGGTTTAATAGCCACATCCGCTCATCCAATCTTCTGGCAAGCAGCATTGTTTCGTACATTTTCAACACATCGCTGTCAGATAAGCCGAGCTCTGCATGATGTAAATCTGTCATTGAAACTCTCCCCTTTCTTAGAACACAAGTTAAAAGTGAATCGCTTTCCCATCCACCGCTAAGGCCGCTTCATATAAAACTTCACTTAAGGATGGATGCGGGTGAATCGTTTCCCCCATCTCCCATGGAGTTGCGTCTAACAAGAATGCCAATGAGGCTTCCGAAATCAAATTCGTCACTTGAGGTCCAATCATGTGCACGCCAAGCAAATCATCCGTTTGGCTGTCGGCAATGATTTTCACAAACCCTTCTGTTTCCCCATGAACAACAGCCTTTCCGATCCCTTTGAACGGAAAAGTCCCTATCTTCACATCGTAATCCATTGATTTTGCCTCTTCTTCCGTCAATCCAATGCTTGCGACTTCCGGGAAGGAATAGACACAGCGTGGAATGTTTCGATAATTCACCGTTTTCTTCTTCCCATTGGCGATATGTTCCACCGCTGCAAGAGCCTCGCTCGTGGCGACATGGGCAAGCTGCGCGCCACCAATACAATCCCCTATTGCGTAAATATGCTTTTCTTTTGTCTGATAAACATCGTTGACTTTGATGAAGGAAGATTCAATTTCAATCTCCGTATTTTCAATCCCCAGATTATCAATATTTCCCATCCGGCCGATTGAAATTAACATTTTCTCTCCTTCGTATTGCTTTTCTTCGCCATTTACTTTCGCTTTCAGCTTTACGGCCTTTTCATTCCTTTCAATTGTTGAAGGGAGTACCTCCGCATTCGTCACGATCTTAATGCCTCGTTTCTCCAGCTGCTTCGTCATTTCCCTCGATATGGAAACATCTTCTTGAGGCAAAATGCGTTCCCCATATTCCAACACTGTGACGTCCACGCCAAAATCGTTCAAACAGGATGCCCATTCAATGCCGATGACGCCACCACCAACAATGAGGAAAGATTTTGGAAGATGTTCTATTTCCAGCATTTGATCGGAATTCAACACGGACTTGCCGTCAAATTCAATTCCTTGGAAAGGACGCGGCTTGGCTCCGGTTGCAAGGATGATATGTTTCGGCAATAACATTTCGTTTTCTGAGCCATCATTCATTTCTACAGAGACCGTCCCTCCTGCCATAGGAGAAAAAATGGATGGCCCCAATAGCCTCGCTGTTCCGTAATAACAATCGATTTTCCCCTTTTTCATCAACCCTTTGATTCCTTGATGCAGCTGCTCCACAACTTTTCTTTTCCGATCATGCAACTGCTGAAGATTGAAATGGATGTTTGAAATTTCCACTCCAAATTGACTTGCATTTTTCGCTTCCCGAAACATTTCCGCACTTCGTAAGAAAGTTTTTGTCGGGATACATCCTTTATGAAGGCATGTTCCTCCAAGATTTTCTTTTTCCACTACGGCCGTTTTTAAACCAAGCTGGGCCGCCCTTATCGCTGCGACATATCCCCCAGTTCCTCCACCGATAACGACTAAATCATATTCTCGAGCCAATGCCATCCCTCCAATGAAAGTAAGATTCATGAGTAATAGATTAAGATTGTCTTTTGCTTAAAATGTTTTTCTCTCTTTGCATAAATTGCTTTCTTGACTTAAATACGCTGTTGATGCGTTCTTCCGCCAGGCGGTTGGCGGCCAAATAAGTCGGGATGTTCTCCTCCTTCGACATTCTAAAAATTTTCGTCAGCGAATCATAGATCATTTCCACCCTTTTCATCGCCCGTTCCCTGTTATAACCGTATAATTCATCCGCAACATTGATGACACCACCGGCATTGATGACATAATCAGGAGCATAAACGATGCCCTTCTCATGGAGAATTTGGCCATGTCGGGATTCTTTCAGCTGATTGTTGGCTGAACCGGCAATGACTTTCGCTTTCAATTGCGGAATGGTTTCGTCGTTGATGATGGCCCCAAGAGCGCATGGGGAGAAGATATCCACCTCTTGTTTATAGATGTCTTCCGGTTCCACCGCTTCCGCACCAAATTCATCGACCGCCCGTTTCACCCGATCTTGATTGATATCTGTCACAATCAACTTTGCCCCTTCTTCATGTAAGTGCTTACATAAGTGATAAGCAACATTCCCCAAGCCTTGCACAGCGATGCGCTTTCCTCTCAAACTATCATCACCGAATGCTTCCTTCGCACTGGCTTTCATTCCTAAATAGACACCGTAAGCAGTTACAGGGGAAGGGTTTCCGGATGAACCATAAGTCGGTGAAATCCCAGTAACGTAGTCGGTTTCTTCATAAATGAGATCCATATCCTCCACCGTTGTTCCTACATCTTCCGCTGTAATATAGCGGCCGTTCAAACTTTGAATAAAACGGCCCAAAGCACGGAACATTTCTTCGTTTTTATCCTTTGCCGGATCCCCGATGATGACCGTCTTTCCGCCGCCAAGATTCAAGCCGCTGATCGCATTTTTATATGTCATGCCTCTTGCAAGGCGCAAAGCATCTTCAATCGCTTCTTCTTCTGATTTGTAAGGCCACATGCGTGCCCCGCCCAAAGCAGGACCCAATGTTGTATCATGTATGGCTATGATCGCTTTCAATCCTGAATTTTTATCATGGCAAAAAATCAATTGTTCATAATCGTATTTTTCCATGTACTTGAAGATTTCCATCGTTTTCCCCTCCTAATCGGAAATGAATGAATTCTCTCACTTAATTAAAAATTTTCTATTTAAAAACACTATTTTACTTTACAATACTTTTTATTTTTACATTTATCAACTAGAAACATTGAGAAAACTTGAATTCCCAATTTTCTGATTTTTCATTCTTTTCGAAAAAATATATTATTAATATAATTTATATGAAAGTATTCCCTGAAATATTGGCATTTCTTTGTCGAATCTTGACATGTTTTTTTTACAATGTACAATTGAATTAATTGCGAAGGAGGTAAATGGCATGGCCCGAATAATTGCATTTATCGTATTACTGATCCCCGCATTGATTGCCGGCGCCGGAATCAAATTTATGAGGGATACGCTGTACGGGAATTTAATTTCCCCTTTTCCGTGGCTATGGCTTCAATTTTTGACAGGTCTTATTTTCAGCATCATAGGAATCGGCTTTTTCGCCGGCTATTTATTGCATAGAGATCGAAAAAGAGGAAGAGTGGCCCCAAGGTTTCAAAAAAATGGGGATACAAAGGAAATGAAACAATGAAATATTTATTATAGAAATTATAGAAAAAAGCGTTCAATGAAAGGATCATCCTTCAATGAACGCTTTATACATTCAGTTCGCCCAATTCCAGGACAAACCGCCCTTTTGTCAAATTCGTTAACAATGATGATTTATTGCCGATTTGAATAAAAGTACCCGGGTACGCTTCTTTCCTTACAATAATTTCCCCTTTGCCCATCGACTTCAGGTTTTCCATCAGTTCCTGGATTTCATGATCAATTTGGATCATCTGCTGCTTCTTGTCTTCCAACACTTCTTTCAATTCCTTGACGGATTGTAATTGGGCCGGGTTCATTCTGTCCCTGAGCGCCGAAAGCTTTTCGACTTTTTCCGATAACTTTAAAATTTCTTCCTGCATCGATTTTAATAATGCCGCTTTTTGTTGGATGGTTTTATAGCCTTCTTGACGGTCGAGTGACTGTATGATCAACTCGGTACGCCGTTCAACCCGGTTTCCGGATATGGCCGTCACAATTTTGTTCCGCGCAATCGCTTTTCCTCCAATAATTTTCCCTTTGCGTTCGTCCAATAAAATTGAATCCGCTTGCAAAAAAGAGTTCAACGAATAAAACCCGATGACAATTTCCTTCTTTGCAAATAAATTGGCTTCATTGACATGCTTGACGTAGATGCTGCCACCCGCTTTTACCGTCGTTTGGCCTAAGCCGAAGATGCCTCCTTTGATATAAATATCTCCCTCTCGCGATTGGATGAGTTTTGCCCCCGTCACTCCTTCCAACCCCTCAATGGAAATGTCTCCGGTGGCAATGACCGTAAAACCTTTTTGGATGGTGCCGGAAATGGTGATCGAACCGTCAAAATCGATATTTCCCGTTTCCAATCCCACATCCCCATTGATCGGCAAATGATTATTAATAATCAATATGCCTTGCCTTTCTTCAACGACACCTTTGCTTAAAGCGCGAATGACGATCTTTCCGTCTTCTTCCCTTTCGTAAGCCGACTTTCGATCATATTTCAATGGCTTGTCCATTCCCGGTGGAGCAGGAACTTCTTCGCCAAAAATATTTTTCCCGTCAATGCCGGGTTTTGGTGGAATTTTTTCCCCCAACCAATCATTTTCATTGATTTCAAAAATGAAATTCATATCAAAGTAATCGGCCCGCCCATCTTCACGGATTACCGGTTTCCTCTCAGGCAGTTGCAAATAGGTCACCTTGGCATCTTCGCCTTTGATCGGCGCCGTCCCTTCAGCCACAACTGTCGGTTTCCCGATTCTTATTGTATGTATATCAACCGGCTTGATCCCGTGAACGATTTTCTTTTTTTCCAATAAGTCTTTCAGTTCCTTATAAAAAAGAACCATATCTTCCAATATTGATGAATCGTGCACTATCAGTTGGGCCGTCATTTTATCTTTCGAAACATCGATTTCCATCGGGGGAAGCCAAAGGCCAATTTCGACCGGTACAGGAGTTTCTTCTTCCAGAGCATTCTTTAAATTTACAAAATTTGTTAGTTTTAGACGATTAATGGCCCGAACAATTTTATCAAGTTCCTTCAACGGGAATCCTTTTTTAAACGTTTTTATGAACACTTTTTCATTTTCCAAAATTAGTTCGAAATAATCATTGGAAAAAATTCGCACCAATATTCACCTCTATTCCTTGATTCTAGTATAATATAAATTTCTCATTTTTTCTTTATTATCATTTGAAAAATAAAAAGTCACCCCATAAAGAGGTGACCCGTTAAAAAGGAATGATTCTATTATATAAATATAAAAAATTTACTATAAATCCGTTCATTGAAAATCATTCTTTAGTCGGATGCAAAGACATCCAAAACCTTGATCAAAACTTTCGTTATGACGCCACAAGCTCAATGCGGATTTTGTCCGCAATCATGGCGATGAATTCGCTGTTCGTCGGTTTTGATTTCAAATGATGCACTGTGTATCCGAACATTTGTGAAATCGATTCGTAATTTCCCCGGTTCCATGCCACTTCAATTGCATGGCGGATTGCCCTCTCCACCCGGGAAGGAGTAGTGCCAAACTTCTTCGCAATTTCAGGATACAAAATTTTTGTCACAGAACCGAGCAAATCTATATCGTGATATACCATTTGAATGGCTTCCCTCAAATATGCATACCCCTTGATATGTGCAGGAACTCCAATTTCCTTGATAATGGATGTGATGGTTGTATCCAATTGACGCTGATTGACTTTACTGCTTGTTTCAGGCTGCAGTACGCTATGTCTTTTGATGGATTCCCTTTTTTGACCTGCACAATGCATAATTTTCTGAACAAGTTGATCAAATTCGAACGGTTTTAACATGAAGTAGGAAGCTCCGTATGTAACGGCCTGTTTCATCACATCTTCTTGTCCAAATGCCGTCAACATGATGACTTGTGTATCGCGGAAACGATCGTCCTTATGCATCTCCTGAAGCACGCCCAACCCATCCAAATGAGGCATGATGATATCCAGCAACAATATATCCGGTTTGCATTCTTCTAACATATTCAGACACAATTTTCCATTAGAAGCAGTAGCAACTATTTCAATATCCGAATGATTTTCGAAGTATTGTTCCATTGTTTTCACTAAATCTCGATTATCATCGGCAATTGCCACTTTAATTTTTGACATTGAACCAATTCCCCCTTAATAACCTTTTCCCAAAAACCATTTTCCATTTTATATTACAATAAATATGTCATAGTTTTCGTTTACTTGACAATATTCTTTTCGACATTTTTTTAGAAAAACCTTTCATATCAAGAAAAATAAGCATGTGGTCGTAATGTTTCTATTGGATTTGACAAATTCTGAGCCAAGTAAAATTATCGGAATACAATTTATTAATTAAAAAATCAAAAAAAGACTACACCGACTCCATCGGTATAGTCTTTTCGTATCAGTCCGGCTTCTTTTTTAACATTTCAGATAGGGTGATGGCCGCACCACGGTCCGGTTGTTCGACAAACATATGCGTTACAGCGCCGACAAATTTGCCTTTCTGTATAATCGGGCTTCCGCTCATTCCTTGTAGAATGCCGCCGGTTTTTGATAACAGTTTCTCGTCCGTTATTTTAAATTGCAAAAAGTTGTCTTCGATTTTCACGATTTCAATTGCAAATGATTCGACTTTTGAACCTTCAATGGCCGTAAGAAGTTCCGCCTTCCCCAATTGAATTTCATCATCATGCATAATTTCAATCGGTTTACGCATATTTTGTTTTATGTCAGATTCCCAATGTCCAAAAATGCCGTATATGTCATTGGAGGAAATATCCCCCAACCGGATATCATCCGTATTGATGACAGATATTTTATATCCGGGATTCCCGGGACTGGACTTTTTTATTTGCTCAATGGAGGCTAAAAAAATAGAACCATCTGTAAATTCAGGTGGTCTGTTTAAAACCCCGTCAATGATTTGATGCCCCAATGCCCCATATTCTTTCGACTCGGGATCCAAAAAGGTCAATGTGCCAATGCCGTCCGTTTCATCCTTTAAAAAGGGGAGAATATTATTGGCCTGTTCATTGGTCAACGTAATGCTTCTTTTTTGATTCGACCCTTTTTCAATGGAAAGAGTGATTTCCCCTTCTGTAAACGATTCCTTCAACTCTTCGATGGAATCAACCTGCTTTCCATTGACTTCCGTTATCATATCCCCTTTTTTCAACCATTGACCATTCGGTAACAATACATCATGAGCGACATATATAAAAGGCAGCTCCAACTGAATTCCGATCGATTCGCCCATCGGTATCAATTTTTTCGCTTCGGCTACAGCAGAAGGTGATAAAAGGGCGATGATGAGCACAAGATACGCCAGCAAATTACGCAAACGGCATTTCATAATCCACCTCCTAAAATGTTTGTAACATTACTATGTGTAGCTGCCCTTTTAATAATGTGAGGTAAATATTTGTCGCATAGGTACTTTCAAAATTTGCAAATGCAGCATTCCCGCTTTTTTCGTCATTTTCAGGTGGATATTGGATTTTTTGATGCGGATTTACGGATTTCGTTTTTCTTTTCATTGGCCAATTTTAATAATTCCCGGGCATGTTGGAGGGTCAATTCGGTAATCTCTGCACCGCTCATCATGCGGCTGATTTCTTCCACCCGTTTTTCATCTTCAATTTTTTTGACCGTTGTATAGGTCCGGTTTTTTTCCACTTGTTTCAATATTAAATAATGTTGGTCCGCCATTGCGGCGACTTGTGGCAAATGGGAAATACATAAAACTTGGGAATTCAATGAGATATTTGAAATTTTTTCAGCGATCGCTTGTGCTACCCGACCGCTCACACCAGTATCCACTTCATCAAAAATGATGGATGTAATTTGGGATTTCGACGAAAAAATGGTTTTTAATGCAAGCATGATTCTCGACAGCTCGCCGCCAGAAGCAATTTTTGGCAAAGATTTCGGCGGTTCGCCAACATTGGTGGATATATAGAATGATATATAGTCTTTCCCATTACTGTCGAAATTATTTAAACGCTCAAACTGAACGATAAATTTTGCCTTCTCCATATGTAAATCCCGAAGTTCGTTCATGATGGCTTCACTTAATGTGGCCGCACATTTTTTTCGCACTTTCGTCAATTCATCGCATAAATGTTCCAATTCCGCTTCCATTTTTCTCAACTGCTGCTCTTTTTGCTGGATGGCTTCATCCCGATTCAAAAGGGTGTTTAATTCTTCCTTAATTTTCTCATAATATGTAATAATCTCTTCCACTGTGCTTCCATATTTTCTTTTCAGCATTTGATATTGGGCAAGCCGCGATTCCACTTCATTCAAACGCTCGGGATCAAATTCGAGCTCGTCGATGATATTTTTGATTTGGTAAGAAGCGTCTTGGAGCGAATAAAAGGAAGAGGATACAGCTTCAAAGGAATCATTGAATTGCTCGTCCAGCGGAACAATATCTTCCAATGCCCCCATCGCTTCACCGATGCAATCCAGTCCTTTCATTTCGCCTGAAATCGCTTCATAAGCTTGGACGGCATGTTCGTAAATTTTATGGAAGTTTTGCAATCGCTTTCGTTCTTCGAGCAATTCTTCTTCTTCCTTGACGGACAATTTGGCCTCTTCTAATTCCTGGATTTGGAATTGATATAAATCGATGCGTTGGGCGATTTGCTGTTCATTGATATTGATTGCATCCACTTCTCTTTTTAATGACCGGTATTTATCATACATTTGCTGATATTTTTGTTTGATCGGCCGCAATTGTTTTTCTGCAAATTGATCGAGCAAATCAATATGGCGCTTCTCGTCCATCAATTCCTGGTTTTCATGTTGGCCATGAATATCCACCAAAGTGGAACCGATCTCCCGCAAAACGGATAGAGGCACAAGTTTTCCGTTCACCCGGCAGATGCTTTTTCCATTTTCATTAATATCCCGACGCAAAATGATTATCCCGTCCTCTTGATCAATGCCTGCTTCCATCAATTTATCAAATGCGGGATGCCGGTCTGGTACAAAGAAGAGTCCCGTCAATTCCGCTTTCTTTGCGCCATGGCGGACAAATTCCTGGCTTGCCCGGCCGCCGCAGAGCAAATGGACGGCATCGATGATGATCGATTTCCCCGCACCTGTTTCACCAGTCAAGACTGTCAGCCCATTTTCGAAATTTACGGATAGTTCTTCGATAATGGCGAAATTTCGTATATTCAGCTCTTTTAACAAACGGACCACCTCGAATTACAGTAAATCTAAAATTCGTTTTTTAATTATTTCCCGATAACCCGCTTCCCGTACAATGATCAAAATCGTGTCATCCCCGGATAGTGTGCCCAATACTTCAGGCCATTCCAAATGGTCGATCAATACCGCGACAGCATTCCCATTTCCCGGAAGTGTTTTCAGCATTAAAAAATGGTCCACTCCATCAATGCTGACAAAAGAGTCTGTCAGCGCTCTTTGCAGTTTTTGCAGCGGGTTGAAACGTTGATCTGCAGGTAAACTGTATTTATAACGTCCGTCCGGAAGTGGAACCTTCACCAAATGAAGTTCTTTAATATCTCTTGAAACCGTTGCCTGAGTCACATTGAAACCTGCTTCCTTCAAAGCGGCCACCAGTTCATCCTGTGTTTCGATTTCATTATTCGCAATGATTTCCCGAATTTTCATATGCCTTTGACCTTTACTCATGTATAGCACCTCTTAATGAATATAAATGTATATTTATACTATCATTATAAGTTATTATTCATCAAGTAAAAATAGGGAATGACCTTTGCCATTCCCTGATTTTTCTTAATCAAGTTCTTGATGGGCCGATTCCACAACCTTCTTAAAATCGGTAAATGGAGTCGCTTCCTGTCCTTCCTGCGGTTTATGCAGATGGAATAAAAATTCAATATTTCCTTCCCCACCGGTAATCGGAGAGTAGGTCGCATTTTTTACAATAAAACCGACCTCCGTTGCCATCTTCGCCGTGTTTTCCAACACTTCCAGATGGGTTTTCGGATCGCGGACGATCCCTTTCTTGCCCACTTTTTCTTTGCCTGCCTCAAATTGCGGTTTTACAAGAGCCACCACATCTCCATTTGGAATCAGAATATTAAATAAAACCGGCAAGATGAGTGAAAGGGAAATAAAGGATACGTCAATTGTCGCAAATTCCGGCAATCCTTTTGTAAAATCCTCAGGTTTGGAATAACGGAAATTCGTTTTTTCCATCACAGTGACCCGTTCATCCTTGCGCAATTTCCAAGCCAACTGATTGGAACCTACATCCAACGCATAGCAATGTTTTGCCCCGTTTTGGAGGGCACAGTCTGTAAAGCCGCCGGTGGAAGCACCGATGTCCAACACCAATTTCCCTTCCACGTTTAAATCGAATTCCTTTAAAGCTTTCTCCAATTTTAATCCGCCGCGGCTTACGTATTTTAGCTGTTCACCTTTGACTTCCAACGGCGCATCCACCGGGATTTTTTCCCCCGGCTTATCGATCCGCACTTCTTTTGAATAAACAATGCCCGCCATAATTGCCCTTTTTGCTTTTTCCCGGGTTTCGAACAATCCCCGTTCCACGAGCAGAACATCCGCCCGTTCTTTCGGCGTTTTCGTCATACGGTTTTTTTACCTAATCGTTTTTGATTTTTCACTAATGATTCAATGCGGGCAATTGTTTCTTCTTTCGTGATGTGCAATTCTTCCAACAATAAATCTACACTGCCGTGATCGACAAAACGATCCGGAATGCCCATCCGTTCGATTTCAATATGGTTATATTTATTGTCGCTGGCGAATTCCAAAATGGCGCTTCCAAAACCGCCTTTTAATACCCCTTCTTCAATGGTCAAGATTGGCATATTTTTGCTCATGATTTCATGCAACATTTCATCGTCCAACGGCTTAATGAAACGGGCATTGACCACTTTTACATGGATATTCCGTTTCGCAAGTTCCTCTGCCGCCTCCATTGCCATTGGAATCGTCGTACCGAAAGTTAAGATCACCGCATCTTTTCCATCTCTGAGCACTTCCCATGTACCGATTGGAATCGAGTGCAGTTCTTCATCGAGCGGCACTCCAAGACCATTTCCGCGAGGGTAGCGAAGTACAATCGGACCGTCGTTATATTCAGCCGCCGTTTTGACCATATGTTGTCCTTCATTTTCATCTTTCGGCATCATGATGACCAAATTCGGGATGTGGCGCAGGAAGGCAATATCAAAGACCCCTTGATGGGTATCCCCGTCCGCACCGACAAGCCCGGCACGGTCAATGCCGATGAAAACGTTCAATTTTTGTCTCGCAATATCGTGCAGAACTTGATCATAAGCCCGTTGCAAGAAAGTTGAATAAATCGCCAAAAACGGTTTCATATTTTGCGTTGCCAGTCCTGCCGCCATTGTTGCGGCATGCTGTTCCGCAATCCCTACATCGAAGAATCGTTCAGGGAAATCTTTTTGTATGCCTTCCATTTTTGAACCCACTGGCATTGCAGGTGTAATGGCAACAATCCGCTTATCCTCTTTCATTAATTTCCGGACCGTTTCGGAAACCAAGCTGGACCAGGAAGGACCTTTTGCATTGTTTTTTACAAAAGCTCCGGTTTCAATTTTATAAGGACCTGTACCATGCCAAGTTCCAATCCGGTCTTCTTCCGCCGGTTTATATCCTTTTCCTTTTTTTGTCACCACATGGACGAGAACCGGACGATCTTCCACTTTTTTTGCATACTCCAACGTTTTTTCCAAAGCGTCGAAGTCGTGGCCATCAATCGGTCCTAAATATTTAAAGCCCATTTCCTCAAAGAATACGCCGGAAATCACCAAATATTTTAAGCTGTCTTTCACGCGGTCAGCAGCTTGGGCCAGTTTTCCTCCAAACACCGGCACCCGTTTCATCAATGATTCCAATTCTTCTTTCGCTTTGGAATATTCCTTCGCCGTTCTCAGGCGGCCCAAAATATTGTGCAATGCACCTACATTGGGCGCGATGGACATTTCATTGTCATTCAGAATGACGATCATTCTTCTTTTTTCATGTCCAATATGGTTCAATGCCTCAAGCGCCATCCCGCCAGTCAAAGCACCGTCGCCGATGATCGGTACAATATAATTATTTTCCTTTTTTATATCCCGTGCGATGGCCATCCCCATTGCCGCGGAGAGGGAAGTGGAGCTATGGCCCGTTTCCCATTCATCGTGGACGCTTTCCGCCCGTTTCGGGAAACCGCTCAACCCTTTATATTGACGAAGGGTATCAAATTGACCGGCACGCCCTGTCAATATTTTGTGCACATAAGCCTGGTGCCCCACATCCCATAAAAATTTATCAAAAGGACTGTTAAAAGAACGATGCAAAGCAATGGTCAATTCTACAACACCTAAATTTGGTCCAATATGTCCACCGGTTTTTGAGCATTTTTCGATTAAAAAATCCCGGATATCTTGGGCAAGTTCTTCCAATTGCTGTTTATTCAGCTTTTTTAAAAAGGATGGACCGGTAATTTTCGTTAAATCCATCTCTCACACACCTTTTCTTCAGTTTATTCACTTTGGAAGTTTCCATCATTATAGCAAGGCAAATTCACAGGCAAAAGCAAATTGAATTTCTTCTAATTATTCCGTGAAACAATATAATTTGCGAATTCTTTAAGTAGAGTCGTATCTTCTGATAGGTTGTCCAAAGCCTTCAATGCGGACTGATAATGTTCCTGCAATTTCTGTTTCGCACCTTCCAATGTTAGCAATGCCGGATATGTGCTTTTGTTGCTTTCCTCATCCTTTCCGGCCGTTTTTCCCAACTGTTCGGATGTGCCTTCCACATCAAGAATATCATCCTGAATCTGGAAAGCGAGGCCGATATGATGTGCATATTCTATTAACGCTTTTCTCGCATCCATTGTTGCATCGGACAACACCGCTCCCGATTCGATGCTGAATCTCAGAATGGCACCCGTTTTATTCCGATGGACGTGTTCAAGTTCCGATAAATTCAGTCGGCGGTTCTCCCCGTCCAAATCCAAAACTTGTCCACCCACCATGCCTTCCGCACCGCTTGCAATGCTTAATAAATTGATCAGTTCCACCTTTTTCTCGGGAGAAACATTTTCCATCCGCGCCAAAACGCCAAATGCCAGCGTATTTAATGCATCTCCTGCTAGAGTGGCCATAGCTTCGCCAAATACGACATGATTTGTCGGTTTGCCGCGTCTTAATTCATCATTATCCATGCTTGGAAGATCGTCATGGATCAGGGAATATGTATGAATCATTTCCACGGCTGCCCCGACCGTATAGACTTCCTTCTGTTTGTTCTGAAACATTTCGGAAACCGCTACGACAAACAGGGGACGTATTCTTTTTCCTCCCGCTTTTAATGAGTATAACATAGAATCTTTCAAAGCTTGCGGTGCTTCGAGCCGCTCCACTTGATAGACGATCTCGCGGTTAATATTCTCCAAATGTTCATTGATAAAATCTTTTAATCGATTGCTCATCAGATTATTCCTCTCCATTTGTTGGTTCGAAAGGCTTTTTGTCACCGTTTTCATTCACAATTGAAATCAATTGTTCCTCCGCATTTTGCAATTTTTCATGACAAAATTTCGATAACTCCATGCCCTTTTTGTATAAATCAATCGCTTCTTCCAAAGGCACATCTCCCTGTTCTAATTTTCGCACAATCTCTTCTAATTCAGTCATTGCCTCGGCAAAAGTCTGTTTAGTCATTATTTTCACCAACTTTTTTTCGAATTTCCATCACTTTGGCTTCCACGAACCCGTCATGGAATTGAATTGAAACATGATCTTCCATCTTTACTTGAGAGATCGATTTAACGACCCTTCCGTCTTTGTATGTTACGCTAAACCCTCTCTCCATAATTGTCAATGGATTTAAAGCCTGAAGGGTTCTAACCGTAAATAAGAAATTGTCCTTTTTCCGGTTCAATACTTGAAAAACCGTCCGGGTCAGTATATTGGAAAGCTGTTCCACCTGCTTTTTATAATAGACGATGGAATTTTGCGGTGAATGGACTTTTAGCGCGCCTTCCATCTGGGATAATTCATTTTTCTTTTTCATCAAATACATTTGGCTGGCCCTTTGCAAATTCAGATCCGCCTGAATCAGCCGTTCCGTAAATGGCCGATATAATCTCTCCGGATGGGATAAAGGATAGGATTGTTGCAACTTCGTCAGCCGGTTCCGCTCATAAACGACTCTGCTTCTGACAATTTGATGCATTTGGGATTGATAGCTCAAAATCCTTTGATACAGCTCTTGAATGTTCGGAACAGCCAGCTCCGCAGCGGCTGTTGGTGTCGGGGCACGAAGATCCGCCACATAATCCGCAATCGTCGTATCCGTTTCATGGCCGACCGCACTGATGATCGGAATCCGGCTTTCAAAAATGGCCCTGGCGACAATCTCCTCATTAAAGGCCCATAAATCTTCGATGGAGCCTCCACCACGGCCGACAATCAAAATATCCGCAAATCCATGGCTGTTCGCCAGCTGAATATTCTTCGCAATGGATTCCGCCGCACCAATCCCCTGAACGAGGGTTGGATAAATGATGATTTCCGCCAGGGGATATCTTCTTTTGATCGTTGTACAAATATCGCGTATCGCTGCTCCCGATGTGGCTGTACAAACTCCGATGGTCTTTGGGAATTTCGGAATCGGCTGTTTGAATTTCGGGTCAAACAACCCTTCTTTATATAGTTTTTCTTTTAATTGGTTAAAGGCGATGAAAAGGCTTCCAATACCATCCGGTTCCATCGATTGCACGTACAATTGATAGGAACCCAGGGCTTCGTAAACATTGACATCTCCGCGTATAAACACTTGCATGCCATCTTCCGGTTTAAACTTTAATAGACTTGCCTGGGAACGAAACATGAGCGCGTTGATCCGTGCGGCATCATCTTTCAGCGTAAAATAAATATGTCCGGATGGATGTATTTTGACATTCGATAATTCGCCTTTCACATAAACATCCCGCAAATGCGGATCTGCATCGAATTTTCTTTTGATATATTTCGTTAAAGCTTTCACCGTCAAATAGGAAGATGGCATCAAGAATCTCTCCTCTGTCCAGCTGTTATAGTACAAACAATGCAACCATTAGAAAAGCTGTTTTCCTAGAAAAACAGCTTCACATTTATTGTACCTGTTTCGTCGTTATTTGTCGCCTAATGTTTTTTCAGCTGATTTTACAGTATTATACAATAACATTGTAATGGTCATTGGCCCTACTCCGCCAGGTACAGGCGTGATATAGGAACAAATCGGTTCCACCGCTTCAAAATCCACATCTCCAACCAATTTGTTGTTTTCATCGCGGTTGATTCCCACGTCGATCACCACTGCCCCTGGTTTCACATGGTCTTTCGTAATAAATTTTGGACGGCCGACAGCGGCAACCAAAATGTCCGCTTGTTTTGTTATAGAAGGCAAGTCTTTCGTTTTTGAATGGGTATAAGTAACCGTTGCATCTTTTTGCAAAAGCAATTGTCCCATCGGTTTGCCGACGATGTGGCTGCGTCCGACAACCACCGCATGTTTTCCGGCAATATCAATTCCTGAATATTCTAACAGCTTCATTACCCCAAAAGGCGTGCATGGCAAGAAAGTGTCTTGTCCCAACATCATTTTCCCAACACTGATCGGTGAAAAACCGTCCACATCCTTTTCCGGTGAAATTGCGGCGATGACATTGTCTTCATTGATATGTTTTGGCAATGGCAATTGCACTAAAATCCCGTGGATATCTTGACGTTCATTTAATGCATGGATTTTTTCCAACAATTCATCTTCCGTTGTACTTTCAGGCAATTTAATGACTTCAGAATAAATGCCGATCGCTTCACAAGAACGGTGTTTGTTGCGGACATAAGTTTGGGATGCAGGGTCTTCGCCGACCAAAATCACTGCCAATCCTGGTGTTACTCCCTTCTCTTTCAACTGAGACACCTGTTCTGCAATCTCTTTACGTATTTTTTCTCCGATTTCTTTCCCGTTGATTAGTTGAGCCATTCTATTTTCCTCCCCAAAATCGATATATGCTTTCGTCATTTCAGCAAGAAAATTTTTATGTTTATCTCATGATTGTTCTACAAATTTAGAGAGCACACCATTGACAAATTTGCTTGATTTTTCTTCCCCAAAGGTTTTCGCAAGTTCAATGGCTTCATCCAGCACAACCGCTGGAGGTGTTTCATCCATATATAACAATTCAAATAATGCCATCCGTAAAACGGTCCGTTCGATTTTTGGCAAACGATATAACGACCAATTCTCCAATTTTTCCTTCAGCTTTTCATCAAGTTCTCGCAGATTTTCATGAACCCCAAAAACCAGCTTTTTGAAAAAAGGATCCAATTCCTGATTTTCTTCAAAAACATGGCTGATGGCTTCTTCCAATGTCAAATCCGTATTATCCAATTGAAATAAAACTTGCAACGCTTTCTCACGAATTTCGTGCCGCTTCATAAAATAACTCCTTTATTTCTAACATTCGTACATATTATAACTATTGTTTGCAAAAAATACATTAGCAAATCGTAATTTCTTATAAATACAACATTTTCTATTATAACATTACTTCAAAAAAAGGGCTCAACAGGTTTTGAAATTTTATTATTTGGAAGTTTAAAGCTCCATCCGTCTCTAACGACAAATGGAGCTTCATCAACATTACATATTGACTTTGTTTTCATTTTCTATATTTTTCGCCGTCTCTTTTGCCTGTTTAAAATCCCTTCTGTAAAGCACTTCCTGGGTTTTCGTCAGCCCGTTGTTTTTCTCGGTGAGTCTTTCATGGATCGGTTTTTTCATCGTCTCTCTCTCCTCTCAAATGTTTTCTTTCATAGTTTGAGCTTTATTCGGAGAGATATTATTTAAAACTTCTTGCTGCATTTACAGCTTTTTTCCATCCATCATACAACGCTTCCCGTTTTTCATCGCTCATATTGGGTTCAAATCTCTGTTCCAAATTCCAGTGATTGGAAATCCCTTCTTTGTTTTTCCAGAAACCGACAGCCAAACCGGCAAGATAAGCCGCGCCCAAAGCGGTTGTTTCATTCACGGACGGGCGTTCAACAGGCACATTTAAGATGTCGGACTGGAACTGCATGAGCAGGTTGTTTTTCACCGCTCCGCCATCCACCCGCAATGATTTTAACTGGATTTCCGAATCCGTTTCCATGGCACTGCAGACATCTTTCGTTTGATAGGCCAACGATTCAAGAGTGGCGCGAATAAAATGTTCCTTCGTCGTGCCCCGCGTCAAGCCAAAAATCGCCCCCCTCACTTCACTATCCCAATAAGGGGTTCCCAATCCGACAAATGCCGGGACAACATATACCCCTTCCGTGGAATCGACCTTTTCCGCATACCGTTCGCTTTCACTGGAATGCTGGAACATGCGGAGTCCATCCCTGAGCCACTGGATCGCCGAACCTGCAACGAAAACGCTGCCTTCCAATGCGTATTCCACTTTTCCATCGATGCCCCAAGCAATGGTTGTCAAAAGGCCATGCTTTGATTTGACCGCTTTTTCGCCGGTATTCATCAACATAAAGCAGCCTGTTCCATATGTATTTTTCACCATTCCCGGCATGAAACATGCTTGGCCAAAAAGTGCTGCCTGTTGGTCACCGGCAATGCCTGATATCGGCACCTCCACACCAAAGAAATTCTTTTTCGAAACATATCCATAGATTTCCGAAGACGGGCGGACCTCCGGAAGCATGGAGAGAGGAACATCCAATATGTCAAGCAATTGTTCATCCCATTTTAATTCGTAAATATTATACATCAATGTCCTGGAGGCATTGGAATAGTCCGTTACATGTACAAGGCCTTCCGTCAATTTCCAGATTACCCAAGTATCAATGGTTCCGAACAGCAATTCACCTTTTTCCGCCTTATCCCTTGCCCCATCCACATGATCCAATATCCATTTCACTTTCGTTCCTGAAAAATATGGATCAATCAATAATCCGGTTTTATCGCGGAACAACTCTCCATATCCTTTTTCATTCAACTCGTCGCAAATATCCGCCGTTTGTCTGGATTGCCAGACGATGGCGTTATAGATCGGATTTCCGCTTTTTTTATCCCAAAGGACCGTCGTTTCCCGTTGATTGGTAATCCCGATGGATGCAATTTGCTCAGGCTGGATGTTTTTTTCCGTCAATACTTGTGCAATGACCGATAAAACGGAACTCCAGATTTCATTCGCATCATGTTCCACCCATCCAGGATTCGGAAAATATTGGTTAAATTCTTTTTGGGCAATATGGACAACTTCCCCATTTTGATTGAATAAAATGGCTCTTGTGCTGGTCGTTCCCTGGTCAAGAGCCAGTATATATTTCTCCATACAAGTCTACTCCTTCCGCATTTCCCTCTTTCATTTACTAATTTATTCTCGATGAACTTCCATAATCCTTTCAACAGCGGAAATTTTACTTCCATTGGCGAAAATCATTCAAAAAAGACAATAAAAAAACATCAAAGGATTCCAAAACCGGTCATCCTTGATGTTGTTTGATATTGATTCTATAAGGAAGATTCCTCATCGGCATTGCTTTCGAATTGAATGGCAGTGATGTGCACATTGACTTCGCTTGTTTCAATGGATGTCATATTATAAATTGCCTGGCGAATGGCTGTCTGAATATCTTTTGCCACTTTTGGAATCGAAAAGCCGAATTTCACCGAGCAATAGACGTCGATAATGATTTCACCTTCATCCGTAATCGTTGCTTTCACACCTTTGGAATGCACTTTTTTTCCAAAGCGTTCAGCGACTCCGGAAGCGAAATTTCCGCGGGTTGATGCAACGCCTTCCACTTCATTTGTCGCAATACCTGCAATTACTTCGATCACTTCAGGGGCAACCTCAATCGTTCCAAGTTCCTCTTTTCCGGAAGGAGCTGGTTGTACAAACGCTTTTGCAGTCTTCTCAGCCATCTTCTTCATCCTCTCTTTTCATTTCAAAACTGTCCATGCAAGTTTCACAAACCGATGTATTTATTATTATACAAAATTTTTTTATTCTCCTGTACTTAAACAAAGAAATTCCGAAAGATTCTATGAATGTTCTTTGAAAATTTGGGCGAGCAGCTCATAAGATTTTCTTCTTTTTCCCTGGTCGTATATCGAACTGTTCACCATGATTTCGTCAACGGGTTTGTTCCGCTGGGATAAAAATTCCCCTATTTGACGAAATACGGTTTCTTTGGATCCGGCAAAGGTATATTTCAATGTTTGCATTACATGTTTTTTCTCATCCTCGCTCCATAAGCTTTCCATATCCGTTGGAGGCGGCGTTTTCCCTCTTTTCCCCCGGATCATGCCTAAGAATTGTTGATATAGGGTGCTTGCCAAAAATTCCCCTTCTTCATCAGATTCTCCTACAAATGCGTTGATGCTGACCATGGTATATGGAGATTCCAAATGTTCGGAAGGTGTAAAGTGGCGATGATATGTATCGATGGCATCGTCCAATAGATCCGGGGCAAAGTGGCTGGCAAAGGCGAAAGGAAGACCTAAAATTCCTGCAAGTCTTGCACTGTACAAACTTGATCCCAATAGCCAAACGGGAATTTGTATTCCTTTGCCCGGAACGGCGATGACTGCACGATGTTCATCGTCGAAATAGCTCATGAGCTCATCGACCAACTGATCAAATTGGTAGGCACCCGCTTCATCCCTTCTTAATGCTCTTGCGGTCAACATGTCCGTTCCGGGTGCCCGGCCCAACCCCAAATCAATTCTTCCGGGAAACATGGATTCCAATGTTCCGAATTGTTCTGCAATGACTAACGGCGCATGGTTGGGTAACATGATCCCCCCGGCACCGACGCGTATTTTATTCGTTGCGCTTGCCAAATAACAGATCAGTACGGCCGTTGCAGAACTGGCAATCCCTTCCATATTATGATGCTCCGCAACCCAATAACGATGATATCCGCTTTTTTCCGCAACCTGAATCAAATCGCGACTATGGCGAAATGCATCGGCCGGCGTTTCCCCTTCCAATACGGGGGCCAAATCAAGGACAGATAGTTTTGGCAGCATGTTTCCACTCCTTTCTCACTAAACTAAGTATAGTACGAAAAAAAGGGAAAAACCTAATAGAAAATCTTGAACAAGGAATCGAAAATCATGCATGATGGCGAGGGAATCCAAATCATTTACGCGGGCGGAACCGGAATGCTCGGGATTGTGGGGATAATAAACGAAGAATTTTGTCGAAATAATATTTCAAATAATAAAAAGAGCCTTCGCGATGGAAGGCTCCACTAATCAATTAATTTTTCACAGTTTCTTTTTTAGCATTCAATACATCGTTCTCTTCAAGGAATTTTGTATTGAATTTTCCTGATTTGAATACTTCGTTATCCATAAGTGCTAAATGGAAAGGAATTGTTGTGTTGATACCAGGACCTTCTACAACAAATTCGCTTAATGCGCGTTTCATGCGGGCAATCGCTTCTTCACGTGTATCCGCATGCACGATCAATTTTGCCACCATTGAATCATAATATGGCGGAATTGTATATCCAGGATAAACCGCAGAGTCAATGCGAACTCCAGGGCCGCCAGGAGTGATATAAGTTTCAACCGTCCCTGCAGATGGCATGAAGTTTTTATAAGCATTTTCCGCGTTGATGCGGCATTCAATTGCCCATCCTTTTAATTGAATATCCTCTTGTTTTAATGCCAATTTTTCGCCGGAAGCGATTTTTAATTGTTGTTGTACTAAATCGACGCCAGTAACCCATTCAGTAACCGGGTGTTCTACTTGGATACGCGTATTCATTTCCATGAAGTAGAACTTGTCCTCTTTATAATCGTAAATAAATTCGATTGTTCCGGCACCTTCATAGTTGCAGGCAATTGCCGCTTTTACAGCCGCTTCACCCATCTCAGCGCGTCTTTCCGCAGATAGGGCAGGTGATGGCGCTTCCTCAACCAATTTTTGCATGCGGCGTTGTACCGTACAGTCACGTTCACCAAGATGGATCACGTTTCCATAGGCATCCGCCAACACTTGGATTTCGCAGTGACGGAAGAACTCGATGTATTTTTCCAAATATACACCAGGGTTTCCGAAAGCTGCTTGCGCTTCTTTTTGAGTGATTTCAATACCTTTTACAAGCTCTTCTTCCGTACGGGCAACGCGGATACCTTTACCGCCACCGCCGGCAGTCGCTTTAATGATGACTGGATAGCCGATTTCAGCTGCCCATTTTTTACCTGTTTCAATATCAGGCACAATGCCTGTACCAGGAACGAGCGGCACTCCGGCTTTTTGCATTTCCGCACGGGCAACGTCTTTAATACCCATGATGCGGATGGATTTGGATGAAGGTCCGATGAATTTAATTCCCGCATTTTCACAGGCTTCCGCAAAGTCAGCGTTTTCAGCAAGGAATCCATAACCTGGGTGAATTCCATCGGCACCTGTTTTTTCAGCAACACTTAAAATGGCCGGGAAACTTAAATAAGAATCTTTTGATAGTTTTGGACCGATGCAATATGCTTCATCCGCAAGTTTTACGTGTAAAGCGTCACGATCGGCTTCGGAATAAACAGCTACTGTTTGAATCCCTAATTCTTTACAAGCGCGAATAACCCGAACCGCGATCTCACCACGGTTAGCGATTAATACTTTTTTTAACATTTGGGCACCCCTTACTCAGCAGGTTTCACTAGGAATAGTGGTTGACCGAATTCAACAAGTTGTTCGTTTTCCGCTAAAATTTCAACGATTTCACCTTTGATTTCGGCTTCGATTTCGTTGAATAGTTTCATGGCTTCAACGATACATACCACTGTATCCGGCTCTACTTTGTCACCTACTTGAACATATGGAGGTGAATCCGGAGATGGAGCGCGGTAGAATGTACCTACCATTGGAGATGTGATTTTAACAAGAGTTGGATCATCTAAATTGCTTGATTTTGCTGCTGGAGCAGAAGCTTTTTCTTCTTCTTTTTTAGGTTCCACTTTTGCTTCAGCTTTTGGTTCTTCTTTTGGTTGTGGTGCTGCTTGAGCTTGAGCTTGTTGTACAACAGCCGGCGCTTGTGGAGCGATGACTTCTGTCACAACACCTTTATTTTTCTTTAATTTCAATTTTGCACCATCTACTTCATAAGTGAATTCGTCAAGAGATGATGAGTCAACTAGTTTAATAATCTCACGAAGTTCTTGTACCTTAAACAAGATAGACACCCCTTCTTTTTTTTTCAGTACAATAAACATTTTATATCCTTTCGACAAAATTTGAAACAATATTTTTAATTTTTCTATAAAATGCGCAAAAAACAGTGCTTTCGTTACGTAAACGAAGCACTGTGCGCCTTCTGTTATACAACATTAATTCTATTAACATTATTTTCTTTTAATAATAATTGGATTGGACACTTACGGAAACATTGTCAATATCATCCACTTTTTGTCGAACGAGATAAATAATTTCATCTGCTTGCGCTTTTGAGATTTCATCGGATAATACCGTCACTTGCACTTTATCGTCTTTTACATGCACCAATGCATCGGAATAGCCGAGGGATTCAATCAACATTTCAAGCATCGCTTCCGCGGATTCTTTTTTGATCAGTTCGTTCATTTCGTTAAAGGCTTCATTTTTCTCCTCCGCACTTAAATCATCAGAGGCGATTTTTTGTGTCAACTGCTCTCTTAATTGGCTCCGTTCATTGGCGATTTCCATTCTTAAATCTTCAAACAAATGACTTTCTGATACTGTAGGCGTTGTTAATTCTTCATCTACACTTGTTAATGTCGTTTCTTCAAGGGTGTCGTCAGTGAAGATTGTCAATAAATCCACATTACGATTTGGTTCAAATACGTAGTACACTGAAATCACAGCAGCTAAACTTAATAATGTCAATAGCCATACAGTTCTTCTTTTTACCTTCATTTTTCATCTCCTTTACTTTCCATCGGTACAATCATAATTCTGTGGGCAGGCATTTGCATGACTTTACTGATCGTTTCAAGAAGCTGCCTTTGGACCTTTGGATCCTTTGCTCCTTCCGAAACAATGAGCAATCCTGATACAGTTTTGGTATTGTTACTTGAACGGAAATAGTTGCTTAATGTCTCCTCCGAATTTGAAGGGTTTTCATCGTAATGAAAATACACTTTTACTTTTCCAACGCCTTCTATCTCACTTAAAGCTTGTTCAAGTCTACCTTCTGCGGTTACAGTATCATATCGCTCGCTGGATGCATCACTCGTTACAGAAATGTACGCAATGAACGCCAGAACTGCAATGGGAATCAGTATGATGTTTAACTTTGTCCATTTCTTTTCCACCTCACGTTCTTAGCGCCCCCTTTCCCTAACGTCTCAAAACATTGTATGAACGAAGTACAAGCTCTATGCTTTACAGCTTCAGAAATTCCAACAAAGTTGTGATGACTATTAAGAAGGTTGCCAGTTTGACATAAACCATAAACTCACTTTCTTCAGCGAGTAACAGCAAACATTTTCCGATTAATATAATGGAGATTATTTTGATCAAAAGTTTTTACCCACTCCTAGCTGCAAGATGATCATTAAGATGAGCCACATGAAGACGAAAGCAATCCCCAACAGAATCGCTGTCGCGCACAAGACAAGCAGCGACTTTCCAATGTCATCGAGAAACCCGCTGATGTTGCCTCCTGAAAACGGCTCAACAATGGCAGCCAAAATTTTAAAAGTCATCGCGTGAATCAAAAGCTTCCCGGCAGGATAGAAAGCGGCGATCCAAAAGGCCGTCATGGCACTGAATCCAGCGAAAGTTGTAGCAGCAGATTGATATTTTTGGAATATCGAAAAACCTTCCACAATCAATGACCCGACAATTGGAATCGTCTGTTCTATGACTTTTTTCACAGGACTCGCAATCGCTTTATCCACTGTAAAAAAGGCAACTCCTGCAAAGGATAAAAAGGCGACCATCAACAATAACGATGCGGTGATCAATGTCATGACCGTGCCCCGGATTAAATCGGAAGCTTTGGAGAAAGACATTTCCCCGATAAATCTCGTACAAAAATCAAGCAGCATGGCGATGACGATTCCTGGAATCAACACTTTTTGACATAACACAATCAAAAAATCAAAAATCGCAACGACAATGGGACTCCAGGCGATGAAGGAAAAGACCGCATTCAACACAACGATGATGGACATAAGAATTGGAGTGATTGACAAAAAGAAGTCACTCGCAATATTCACAATATCTCCCATTAAACTGAACGCTTCCATCACAGTTTGTCCAAGTGTCAACACGAGGACGACAATGAATAATGTATCTCCCCATTTTTTAAATTGCGGTACAAAAGCTTCTAAAATCAGAAATAAGATGGTATAAGTGATGACAAGTATGATGGATTTACCTGCAATTTTTAATGGATCGATAAAAATATTTAATAGTTCATCCATGTGAAAGCCCCTTATTGAAGCTTATCTAATATTGAGGAAAAGCTTGACAACACTTTGGCAAATTCACTGACCCAATATGTGAGCAGTACGATCCGGACCGAAAACATCACAAATTCCCCCATCGTCTCATGCTCTTGTTCATCAAAGAGCATTTTAAAAAAGATCCCTAATTGATAAAACAAGGCGGAATAGACGAGTTGAGGAACGTAGGGCACTGAATTCACATATGACAGGATTTGTCCAATTAATGGAAGTACAGATTTGGATATTAGAAAATGCAAGATGATAAAAAAGAAAATGATGGCAACGAGCGAATGAAGTTTCGGAACCGTTTCTTTGATCAGTAGCAAAATCAGTAGCAGAATTACGGCATATATGAGAATCGTCATATGTCAATTTGTCAACCACTGGAAGAATAACATGATTTCGCCAAAGAAAAGCCGTAAGAATCTGATCAGTTCTGCAGCCATATATAAATATGCGATGAAAAATATATAGAATGTAAATTCCTTCTTCCCTACCTGGTCAAAAAAAACATGCAACAGTGCGATGATGAGTCCTACTCCTGCCACCCTTAATACATCCTGTAATTCCATTTGACTCCTCCTTGTGAAAGCAATATATGAGCTTGTTCAATCAAATAGACCAATGAACATAAAAAAATGGACGTGCATTTAACACGTCCAAAAATCGTTCACCCATTTATAAAAAAAGGACGCAAACAACGCGTCCATTCAGAAGATTGAATTCCAATTAGTTGGCACGGGATACATAAGAGCCATCAGAAGTGTTGATCACTAAAATATCGCCTTCGTTCACGAAGAATGGCACTTGCACCACAAGACCCGTTTCAAGAGTCGCAGGTTTAGAACCGCCTGAAGCAGTGTCGCCTTTGATGCCCGGTTCTGTTTCAACCACTTTTAATTCAACTGTATTTGGAAGTTCAACCCCAAGGACTTCACCTTGATAAGTCATAATGAACACTTCCATGTTTTCTTTCAAGAATTTTAATTCATAATCGATTTGTTTTGCATTTAATTCAATTTGCTCATAGGACTCCATATCCATGAATACATGGGCATCCCCATTGGCATATAGATATTGCATTTTGCGGTTTTCAATCATCGCTTTTTCCACTTTTTCACCAGCGCGGAATGTTTTTTCCACTACGTTACCATTACGTAAGTTGCGCAATTTGGAGCGAACAAAAGCGGCACCTTTACCAGGTTTTACGTGTTGGAAGTCAAGTACACGGTATAATTCTCCATCTACAATGATTGTTAATCCTGTACGAAAATCGTTCACTGAAATCATGAATATTCCTCCATCATTATAAAATAATTAGTTCTTTGTCCGAATGAGTCAATCTTTCATTACCAGTCCCGGTGATGACAATGTCGTCTTCTATGCGCACTCCACCGATGCCAGGCAAATATACCCCCGGTTCAACGGTCACAACCATGTTCGGCTCCAATACTTGTTCCGAACGGAAAGACAAAGCTGGACCTTCATGGACCTCCAAACCGATTCCATGACCAGTGGAATGGCCGAAAGCTTCGCCATATCCTTTCTCTGTCAAGAAATCCCTCGCAATTTTGTCCGCTTCAATTCCGGTCATGCCCGGCCCAATTTTTTCCAGCGCCAGCAACTGTGCTTCCAATACAACATTATACATTTCTACTAATTTCGCACTTGGTTGACCAACGGCAATGGTCCGGGTGATGTCTGAAACATATCCATTATATACGGCACCGAAATCCAGCGTGACAAAATCACCTTTCTCAATGACTTTGTCCGTCGCTACTCCATGAGGCAAAGCGCTTCGAAGACCACTCGCCACGATGGTATCGAAAGAGGAAGATGTTGCACCCTGTTTGCGCATGAAAAATTCCAACTCATTCGATACTTCCAGCTCGGTTACGCCAGGTTTAATGAATGTTAAAATGTGTGAAAATGCGGCATCGGCAATTTCACATGCAACCTTTATAATCTTAATCTCTTCATCGGTCTTAATCAAGCGGATTTTTTCAATTAAACCGGATAATGGAACAAGTTCCACATTCAGCTGTTTTTGATATGCTTCATATTCTCCGTAAGTGACGTGATCTTTTTCAAAAGCTAATGTTTTGATTTTCCACTCATCCACAATTTTCGCTACTTCCTTTAGTATGGAAGCTTCCTGTTGAATAATGCGGAAATTTTTCACTTGTTTTTTTGCCTGTTCCGTATAGCGGAAATCCGTAATGAACACCGCATCATTTTTAGATACGATGGCTGCTCCGCTCGTTCCGGTAAACCCCGTCATATAACGCCGGTTGTACGGATTGGTGATAAGCAATGCATCCACTTGATGGTTTTCCAGTTCTTTTCTCAATTTTTCGAGCCTGTTCATAACATTATCCTTCCTTATCCTTGTAGAAACTTGCGCAATGCGAGTTCATATCCGAATGTTCCAAGTCCACAGATTTGGCCGACACATTCGGCCGCAAGCAGGGATTTGTGACGAAATTCTTCCCTTTTATGTATATTGGAAATATGAACTTCAATAACCGGAACCTTCACGCTTGCAATGGCATCCCGCAATGCGATGCTCGTATGGGTGTAAGCGCCCGGGTTAAACACGATTCCTTCGATGCCTGTATCTTCTGCTTCATGAATCCAATCAATCAGATCCCCTTCATGATTGGACTGTTTGAACTCAATCTCCGCATCAAATTCTTTTGCCAATTTCACACAACGCTCTTTTACATCATCCAATGTTTCAGTTCCGTATATTTCAGGCTCCCTTTTCCCCAAACGGTTCAGATTTGGTCCGTTTAACACTAATAGTTTCATGTACACTTCCCCTTTTTTAGAGAAAAATCCCACTTTTATTTTATCATAGACTCCTTGTACGGCAACCTATTTCGTTCCAATTGGGCTTGATGGTGGAAAGAAGCTGTTTCAAATAAAAACCTTGCTGTCATTACGACCATTACAATGAAAGGAATGGACAATTTTTTAAACGAATATAATTCAGCCGGCAAATCGTATATGATCCATTCCACAATGATGGCAAAAAGGCTGCCAATGACAAGGGAAGTGATAAACGGTGGCACATTATGAACATATTGCATAATCAAATACAGGATGAAATTGACGACGAAAATAACCACCGCCAGAAAAAGCCAGCTGATGAACGGGTGGCTTTCTTCAAAAAGTTGATACTTTTTCGAAAAACCGATCGGGTTCCATTCAATGAATTTGAATAAGGATAACATCTTTAAACTCAATGTCAGAAAGATCGATCCGAATAAACTTGTAATGAATGCTAAAAACAGCACGTTATCCACTCCTTTTTTTATACATTTTTGCCAATATGAAATTAACATATGCGTAACCGTAGTACATTTGCTGAAAATTTAGTACAATAAAAAAGTTAGTAGAAGAAATATTGTTAGAGAGTGGTGTCAGCATTGAGCAATCAAACACCTGTTTATGGAGGACAAGCACTCTTGGAGGGTGTCATGTTCGGGGGAAAAGAACATACCGTTTCCGCCATTCGCCGGAACGATCAATCCATTGAATATTATTATGCGAAAAAAGTGTCAAAACCTTGGATGCAAAAATTGAAAAAAATCCCGTTAATTCGGGGGAATATCGCCATCATTGAATCGGCAGGAATCGGTTCGAAACATTTGCAATTCTCCAGTGACCGTTATGATGTGGAACCGGGGGAAGAGCAGGAAGGCCAGGAATTTTCAAAACTGGAAATGATTTTTGGCGTAGCCATTGTCGGAGTTCTCTCATTTTTATTCGGCAAATTTGTTTTTACATTAGTTCCAGTATTTCTGGCTGAATTGTTTTCGCCATGGATTTCGGGAAAATATCCGCAAATCTTTTTGGAAACGGGCATTAAACTCGTTTTGCTTCTCCTTTATTTATATTTGATCTCATTAACGCCGATTATTCGCCGGGTGTTCCAATACCATGGAGCGGAACACAAAGTCATCAATTGTTATGAAAACGGGCTTGAATTGACGGTTGAAAACGTCCAAAAACAATCCAGACTGCATTACCGTTGCGGCTCCAGCTTCATTTTATTTACGGTCATTATCGGGATGTTCATTTATTTGTTCTTCCCTGTCGACCCATTATGGTTCCGGGTGGTCATCCGAATCTTGTTGATCCCTGTCGTTTTGGGCGTTTCTTATGAAGTATTGCAATTTACGAATTCTTTAAGGGAAATTCCGGTATTGCGCTATTTGGGCTACCCTGGATTATGGTTGCAGTTATTGACGACGAAAGAACCGGAAGATGAAATGGTGGAAGTATCCATCGCTTCATTCAAAAAACTCCACGAAATAGAAAAAAATCCGGAAATCGCGATGCAGTTGCATCATGATTGATAAAAAAGGCTTAGAAGCTGAAATTCCTCCGCTTCTAAGCCTTTTAATATATCAAGTGATTTGCTGCTTATCAGATGAAAAACTTTATAAAAGTTTTCCTGGATTCAAAATGCCTTTCGGATCGAGCGCCTGTTTGATCGCGCGCATCACTTGCAACGCATTTTTATGTTCCATCTCCTGATAAATTTTTTTGCCAACCCCAACACCATGTTCCCCCGTGCATGTACCGCCGCGTTTGATGGCATCCGTTACAATCAATTCATTGAATTGTTTCGCCCGGGCTACTTCTTCTTCATCATCAAGATCAATCATAATGCATGCATGATAGTTGCCATCGCCCACATGGCCCAATAAACCGCCGTGAATGTTCAACTCTTTTAATAAAGAACGGGCGTAATCGATGCTGTTTGCGAGTTCATTGATCGGCACGCAAACGTCCGTCGTCATGAGCTTGCGGCCAGGAAAGGCATGTTTGTAAGCATAAGCCAAATTATGCCGTGCATGCCACAACGTGTTCCGTGCCGCCGTATCCTTTTCAAATTGAATCTCTTCGCAGTCATATTCTTTCAACACTTCTTTGGCAAATTCGATATCGCTTTGAAGGCCCGCTTCATTACCTTGGAACTCTAAAAATAGAGTCGGCGCTTCTACATAATTGGTTTCGCTGTGTTTATTCACCACTTGGATGGATTCCGCATCGACGAATTCCACCCGTCCAATTGGAATGCCTGCCTGTTTGAGAGCTGTCACTGCTTGCACCGCTTCATGAGTGGATTTGAACACCGCCCGGCCAGCCACTTCAAACTCAGGGATGCCGTACACTTTTAATGTAAGTTCCGTAATGCAACCCAAAGTTCCTTCCGAGCCCACAAAGAGACCATTCAAATGTAAGCCGGAAGAGGATTTTCTCGCTTTGCTGCCTGTGTGGATGATGTCGCCGTTTGCCAGCACCACTTCCAAATCCAAGACTTGATCACGCATGACCCCGTATTTTACGGCCGTTGTTCCGCTGGCATTCGTTGCGGCCATTCCGCCCAATGTTGCATCCGCACCCGGATCCACGGAGAAAAATAAACCGTACTTTTTCAATTCCTTATTCAATTGCAAACGCCGAACACCTGGTTGCACCCGGACAATGAAGCTCTCCGGATCAATTTCAAGTATTTGGTTCATTTCATTGAAGTCGATGGAAATGCCGCCTTCATACGGAATCACATGTCCTTCCAAACTGGAACCTGCCCCAAAAGGTGTCACAGGCACCTCGTATGCATTGGCGATTTTTAAAATTTTGCTCACTTCTTCCGTCGTATGAGGAAACACTACAATGTCAGGCAAAGCCGGGGTGTGGTAAGACTCATCTTGACCATGGAGTTGCCGAACCGTTTCATTGGTCGTCACTTGTTCTTTCGATAAAAAGGTGAGCAGTTGCCGTTCGATTTCTTTATAATCTTTCATATTATTTCCTCCCTTGTAAACTAGTTTTATCACAAATAAACTTTTTGTGGAAATAAAATGATATGAAAAAATTAAAAACTTTTTTAAAAAAATTTTTGCCGAAAAACCCCTTATGATCAGCAAATAATTGGAGGATAAGGAAGAAAAATATACTCAATCAGTACACTTGGATTCCTGCAAACGATAAACCAGGTAAAAGCTATTACAAAACCGGACCAAGTCGTGATGATTGGAGAAGTTTTCAATAAAAAAAGGGCTTGTCTAAAAAGTCCATCTTTGCTTTTGTTTTTTAAACATAAAAATCCACCTTTAGACCATTGAAATCTAAAGGGGGATTTATATCTTGGAGTTTTTTCTAATGATTCAAGTTATTACAATCCACATTTCAATTGGGCGCCACAAACGGTACATGTGTTGCATCCACCAATTTCTTCCACCGTACCTTGACGGCAGACAGGGCATGTATCGCCCACTTCCGAACCGATATTCACATTTGTTTGTTGAAGCGGCGCAATCGTTTCAACTAGCACAACCGGTTTTTCAATTTTTTCGTCTTCCAATTCCTCAAATGTTAACTGTTCTTCATGCGTCATTTCCGCTTTTAATGTCAATACTTGGGAATCACGGCTGCCATCCACGTAAACCGTTCCGCCTTTGGCTCCACCTTTGTATAGGCGTTCGTACACTTTTTGCACTTGTTCCACCGTATATCCTTTTGGCGCGTTCACCGTTTTGGAGATGGACGAATCCACCCAACGTTGGATGATGCATTGCACATCCGCGTGAGCTTCCGGTGTCAAATCCATTGCCGTCACAAACCAATGCGGCAAATTGTGTTCATCTACTTCAGGATGCGCTCTCAAGTATTCTTGGACGATTTCCGCCTTCACTTCGATGAATTTTCCTAAACGGCCGGAACGATAGTAAGTGAAGGAGAAGTAAGGTTCCAAACCGGTTGCCACTCCCACCATTGTACCTGTTGATCCGGTTGGCGCAACCGTAAGCAGGTGGGAATTGCGGATGCCGTGTTCGAGCACCCCTTGACGAATATGTTCAGGCATGCGTTTCATGTAGCCTGTATTGATGAAAGCTTCTCGTAAACGTTTTGTTTCTTCTTCCGTCTCTCCTACCAAGAATGGGAAGCTGCCACGTTCTTTTGCCAGTTCAATGGAGGTTTCATAAGCGGTTGTTGCAATCGTTTCGAACACTTTATCAACCAGCTCATTTCCTTCTTTTGAACCGTATTCTTTTTCACAGTAAATGAGCAAATCAGCGAGTCCCATTACACCCAGACCGACACGTCGCTCTCCAAGAGCCTGTTTGCGGTTTTCTTCAAGGAAATACGGCGTTGCATCGATGACGTTGTCTTGCATGCGGACGCCGACACGCACCGTTTCTTTCAACGCTTCAAAATCGACTGTTTTTTGGTCTTTCAATGCAAAGTTCGCCAAATTGATGGCCGCCAAGTTACATACGGAATATGGCGCCAGTGGCTGTTCACCGCATGGATTTGTTGCCACCACTTTTTGGCCGTAAGCGCGGGCATTCGTCATTTCATTTGCATTATCAATGAAGAAAATGCCAGGCTCAGCTGCATAAGTCGCACAAATGTTGATGAGTTTCCAAAGCTCTCTCGCGCGGATTTTCCGGTAAGTGCGCACCCGGTAACCGAGAGCTTCCCACTCTCTCACGTCCCCGATTTTATGCCATTTTTCATTGTAGATGGCCATTTCTTCCGGCGTATATGTTTCCACATCCGGGAATCGAAGCGGATATTCTTCGTCTTTTTCCACCGCTTCCATAAAATCATTGGTAATTGTGACGGAGATGTTCGCTCCTGTTAAGAAGTCCGGATTGTGTACGCTGTATGTTCCGCCATCGCGCAATTTCGCTTCCGCTTCTTTGATGACCGCCTCGCTGAATCCTCCCAAGCCGGGGATGTTTTTGTAGTTGACAATTCCTTGGTACATTGCTTCTTCAAGAGGAGTCAATGGCGTGAATTTCAATTTTTCTTTTGCATGGCGAATGATGGATTCATCTTCCATGTTTTCAATCAAATAACGCAAAATGCGCGGATTTTGCATTTTGGAAATGATGAATTCCACAATATCCGGATGCCAGTCGGCAAGCATAATCATTTGGGCTCCACGCTGGTTGTTACTCGTTCATCATGAACGGGGATGGTCATTTCTGCCATCCTCTCATGCTTTCGCATGAGATCAGACTATATCATCAAAGAGGAAAATTCTTCATATTTACGATAAAGTTTCAGGTCTCCATATTCATAAAGTTTTTTATAAATTGCTTTGAGATCCTTGATACTACTAATGCATAATTCATAACAACCTTGTTTTGGTGTTATTGCATTGACATTTTTAGCATAGCCGTATGATTTTTTCCTCTTTGTCTCGTGCCCCATAACCACGTTGCCGTCGATTATGGTTTACTCTTTCCATAGCACCCATTATAAGTACCACCTTGTATTAGATACTTTTTATTATTGTTTGGAGTGCCGTAGGAAATTTCAATAGTCGTTGAACGTTCATCTCCGTTTCCAGAGATGCTTCGCTGCTGATTGCCCAATCCTTGCCCTTTTCAAACCATCACGCTTGCCGTTGCCAGCTACGTTGTGGTGTGCAAGGCTCTAAGGGTGTTCCAGCAATTCACGAGATTTTAATCCCGCCATGGTCTTAACGGGATCCACCTTGTTCAACAAGATGGGTCAATTTCGCAATGTCATCAAGCCATGATACAGAACCGCTCGATCTTCCGTTAACCCCTCTTGCAAGTGTGTTGCGCGGTCTTAGTGTTGAACCGTTCGTACCGACACCGCCGCCCCGGCTCATAATTTCCATAACTTTTTTGCGATGTTCGCTGATTCCTTCACGGCTGTCAGGAACGAAAGGCATCACATAGCAGTTGAAATATGTAACTTGTTTTCCGGATCCTGCACCGTAAAGAACACGTCCAGCTGGCACAAATTTTAAAGAAGCCAATTGCTCATAAAATTTTTGGAACCATTCGCTGCGTTTTTCTTCTGTTTCCTCAACGGCAGCCAAACCGGTTGCGTTTCGTTTCGCGATTTGTTCATAAAAAATTTCAAGGGGTTTTTCTATGATATCAAGGGATCGAACAATGATGCCCGTTTCTTGTTCTTTCGGATCATCGAGCACATTTCGGTACTCTTCTTCAATCAAAATTTCCGCTTTATTTTCTTTCCAATCGATTGATTGGATATAACCTAAACCGCGGGCTGGAAATTTTGGATCTTCCTTAATGGTTAATACAACAAAATCGCCTGGTTTTAACGTCTTTTTTTCCGTATCCTTGAAGGAATATCGGTCAATCATGACAAGTCTCGAAACACCTTTATGCGTCACATGCATGTCCGGCGTAATCGGGTGAACTTGCGGGAATTGTTCAATATCTTTGTTCAATTGATCAATGAGGATGGTCGTATACGAATCTATCATTACCATCTGCCAGCCTCCCTTAGCACATATATAATTTAACTATCATTACCCTATATAAAAACAATAAAACACAATATATTGTATGTCCAACAAAACGAACATACAATATATTGTTTCGTTCTGCTACTTAGAAAAGATTACCTCATAACCAAAATCGATTCAAGGGGTTGACAAATAATAATTTCTATGAATCCTAGAAATTTCTATGTTTGTAGCGGAATATTAAATTTTAATCACATTTTTTGAAGGATAATTTTTGATTACTTTCTAAAATTCCATTCATCATTTGCATACTTTTCTTCTTCCAATTTTCTCACATATCCCTTTTGTTCTTCAGTCAGTTCATATGGGATCAATTCTATTTGCAAAGCTTCTTCAAAACCTTTTTTGAAGGCATGGATGCATTCCTCAATGGTGATGCGCCGTGTTGTTAAACGGTTGATTGCAACGGCTCTTTCCGGCAATTGTTTGCGCATCCGCTCTTTTGCCTCTTCGGAAGGGAAATTGAACAGGGACAACAGCTTGTCCTCATCGAGATCCAATAAAATCGCACCGTGCTGCAAAACGACGCCCTTTTGTCTAGTTTGCGCACTTCCGGCGACTTTTTTCCCTTCCACAACAAGTTCATACCAACTAGGCGCATCGAAACAAACGGCACTTTTCGGCTTTTTCAATGCATCTTGTTTTTCTTCCGTATCAGGGATGCTGAAATAAGCATCCAATCCCAAATTGTGGAACCCTTTCAACAAACCTTCGCTCAAAAAACGGTAAGCTTCTGTTACGGTTTCAGGCAGGTTCGGATATTGCTCCGTCACGATGATGCTGTACGTCAATTCGCTGTCGTGCAATACGGCCCGTCCGCCAGTCGGTCTTCGGACAAACCCGATATTCTGTTCTTCCAACGCTTCCAAATTGATGTCCTTCGCTTTTTGGAAATAACCGATGGAAAGTGTCGGCGGATTCCATTGATAAAACCGGATCACCGGCGGGATTTCATTTTTGCTGTGAAAATCAAGCAACGCTTCGTCCAATGCCATATTATAAGACGGACTGCATGGTCCTGAATTAATAAAATACCATTTCGTTTTCATTCGTTTCCCACCTCACAACTTTCTCATTGTATCAAACTGAATGGACGAATGCCACTTTCTTATTTATAATGTTCTATGTAAATAGAAAGGAGAAATTTTGAAGTGGCGACAGTATTATATACAATTGCAATCATTCTAGGAGTCATCATTATCTATGTGGTTGTCAGCTCATTCCGTTTGAAAAAGGCTGTCACAAATTTGACGCAGGAGGAATTCATCAAAGGATACCGCAAAGCCCAACTGATTGATGTTCGGGAAGCGAAGGAATTCGAATCGGGACATATCCTGGGAGCACGCAACATTCCTTTCACCCAATTGCGTCAACGTTACAAAGAAATTCGTCCGGATCTTCCTGTATATTTATATTGCCAAAATATGACGAGAAGTTCACGGGCAGCGCTTTTCCTGAAGAAAAAGGGCTATAACCAGCTTTATCAACTTCAAGGCGGTTTTAAAACTTGGACAGGAAAAGTGAAAACGAAAAATTAAAATTTTGTACTTAATTTCTATTTCGTTTAACTTTTAAAAATTTTTAATGATAACTTTTTGCCATTTTTATTTTTCAAAATCTCTCAATAAAAATATCCATGAGGTCAAGCCCTCATGGATATTTTTTTATTATTGCTTTTGATAACGCAAAACCGGATGTCTTGCAGCCTGCGTTTCATCCAGGCGGCTTACAACCGTTGTATGCGGTGCTTCTTGAACGATCGAAGGATTCTCCTCCGCTTCTTTTGCAATTTGAATCAGCGCATCACAGAAAGCATCCAACGTTTCCTTTGATTCGGTTTCCGTCGGCTCAATCATCATTCCTTCTTCCACAATCAACGGGAAGTAGATTGTCGGTGGATGGTAGCCGAAATCAAGAAGACGTTTCGCAATATCCAACGTGCGGACACCCAGTTTTTTCTGACGGCGTCCGGATAGAACGAATTCATGTTTGCAATGGCGATCATATGGCAGGTCGAAATATGGCGAAAGTCTTCTCATCATGTAATTCGCATTTAATACGGCATACTCTGTCACCAATTTTAATCCTTCCGGACCCATGGAGCGAATATACGCATAGGCACGCACATTGATGCCGAAGTTGCCGTAGAATGGTTTAACCCGGCCGATGGATTGCGGACGGTCGTAATCGAAATGGAACGTGCCATCTTCTTTTTTCACAAGCACCGGTTTTGGCAAGAATGGGATTAGATCTTTTTTCACGCCAACCGGACCGGAGCCTGGACCTCCCCCGCCGTGCGGGCCAGTAAAGGTTTTATGCAAGTTCAAGTGAACGCAGTCAAATCCCATATCGCCAGGGCGCGCTTTGGACATAACCGCATTCAAGTTGGCTCCATCATAGTATACTTTCCCGCCGACGCTATGAACAATTTCGGCAATCTCGACAATATGTTCTTCAAACAAACCGAGCGTGTTCGGATTTGTCAACATGAGAGCCGCTGTATCTTCCCTGACGACACGGCGCAAATCTTCCAAATCGACCAATCCGTTTTCATCGGATTTCACCGTAATGATTTCGAATCCGGCAACTGCAGCGCTGGCAGGGTTCGTACCATGGGCAGAGTCCGGTACAATCACTTTGTTCCGGTGCCCTTCCCCATTCGCTTCATGATAGGCACGGATCAACATCAACGCCGTCCATTCACCATGGGCGCCGGCAGCAGGTTGCAATGTCACTTCATCCATGCCGGTAATTTCTTTTAAAGCCGTTTGCAGTTCATACATCAATTCCATTGCCCCTTGCACTGTAGATTCATCCTGCAATGGATGAATGTTTGCAAATCCGGAGAAACGGGCAACTTCTTCGTTTATTTTCGGATTGTATTTCATTGTGCATGAGCCCAGCGGATAAAACCCGGAATCCACACCATGATTGCGGCGGGACAGCGCAGTGTAGTGGCGCATAATATCCAATTCAGACACTTCCGGAAGCTCGGCCGGCTCTTCACGCAAATATTCTTGCGGAATCAATTCGGATAATTCCACTTCGGGCACATCCAATTCCGGCAAGCTGTAACCGATGCGGCCTTCTTTTGATAATTCAAAAATGAGCGGTTGATTTTCGTTATGCATTGTAAGCCCCCATTTCTTGCACGAGTTGGTCAATTTCTTCTTTCGTACGCAATTCTGTTACGGCAATCAGTACATGGTTCTCAAGATGCGGATAGTCGCGGCCCAAATCATAGCCGCCAATGATGCCTTTTTCCAATAATTTTTGATTGATCTCACTCACCGGCTTATTCACTTTCACAACGATTTCGTTAAAATGAGCCCCTTGGAACGGAACCGTGAATCCTGCTTTCTCAAATGCCGTTTTTGCATAACGAGTTTTTACAATATTTTGCTTCGCCATCTCTTGGATGCCGCGTTTGCCTAAAGCCGTCATGGCAACAGAAGCGGCAAGGGCAAGCAAGGCTTGGTTGGAACAGATATTTGAAGTCGCTTTTTCCCGGCGAATATGTTGTTCACGGGCTTGCAACGTCAACACGAAACCGCGCCGTCCGTCCTGGTCCACCGTTTGTCCGACCAAACGTCCAGGAACTTTGCGCATTAATTTTGACGTTGTGGCAAAATAACCGCAATGCGGCCCTCCGAAACTTTCAGGAATTCCGAACGGTTGCACATCTCCAACCGTAATATCCGCACCCAATTTTCCAGGAGGTGTTAAAACGCCTAATGCCAGCGGGTTGGCTGATACAATGAATAATCCTTTCGCTTCATGGGCCATTTCGCCAATTTTTTTAATGTCTTCAATTTGGCCGAAGAAGTTTGGATATTGCACCATAATCGCGGCTGTTTGTTCATCGATCAATTCTTTCAACGCTTCAATATCTGTGACGCCATCCTTGGTTGGCACTGTCACCACTTCAATGGATTGGCCATAGGCATAAGTTTTCACGACTTCACGGTATTCCGGATGAATAGCTTCAGACACTAAAAGTTTTTTCCGTCTAGTGGAACCGGCGGCAAGCATTCCCGCCTCTGCAAGAGCCGTTCCCCCATCATACATGGACGAGTTGGCCAAATCCATTCCCGTCAATTCCGCAATCATTGTCTGGAATTCAAAAATTGCCTGTAATTCCCCTTGTGAAATTTCCGGTTGATATGGCGTATAAGCGGTATAGAATTCCGAACGGGAAATGACATGATCAACAATGGCAGGTTTATAGTGATTGTATACACCTGCGCCCAAAAATGAAACAGCTGATTCCGTATTCGTATTTTTATCTGCTAATGCTTTCAGTTCTTTCAATAATTCAGATTCAGATACTGCCTCTTTAATATTGTAAAGCCCTTTAAAACGCACCTCTTCTGGAATGTCCGCAAATAAATCGTCAATGCTTTCCACTCCAATGGTAGCGAGCATTTCCTGTTTGTCCTGTTCCGTCATTGGAAGATATCGATGCTTCATTTTTTGACCTCCATTAATTATTTTTCCCGTTTATAAAAAGGTTTCGGCACCACTTGCGCTTTTACCTTCTTATTCCGGATTTCCACATCCACTTCTGTGCCCACATCAGCATATTGGCTATCCAACAGGGCTAATCCCAAATTCCGTTTTGTGGAAGGTACTTGTGTTCCGGTTGTTACAACGCCGATTTCTGCGTCACCTTTAAAGACTTTATAGCCATGGCGAGGAATTCCTTTTTCAATCATTTCAATGCCGACAAGTTTTCTTGAAAGCCCTTGTTCCTTTTGTTTGATCAGCGCTTCCTTGCCGATAAAATCCGACTCTTTTTGAAGTTTCACCGCAAAGCCGATGCCTGCTTCAAGAGGTGAGATGGATTCAGATAATTCTTGCCCATAAAGCGGCAGACATGCTTCAAAGCGCAATGTGTCACGGGCGCCAAGACCACACGGAATGAGTCCATCCTCTTTTCCGGCCCCTAAAATTTTATGCCACAGTGCCACAATCGCTTTCGGCTCCCCATATAGTTCAAACCCGTCTTCTCCTGTATAACCGCTGCGGGAAAGCAATACCGGATAGCCGCCAACCGTTGCGGAAGCTTTGAAATGGAATGGTTTTATTTCTTTCAACTCTTCCTCCGTCAATGTTTGCAATATTTTTTCTGAAAGCGGCCCTTGAAGAGCAATCATGGCATATTCATCGGATTTGTTTGTAATATCCACTTCGCCTTGGGCATGCTTTTTCAGCCATTCAAAATCTTTCTCAATATTCGCAGCATTCACTACAAGCAGATACTGATCATTTCCAAGGTTGTATACGATTAAATCATCAACAACCCCGCCATTTTCATAGCACATTACATTGTATTGTGCGCCACCTACAGGAATTTTTGAGATGTCATTGGATAATATTTTTTGCAGGAACCCGAGCGCATCTTTCCCTTCGACAATGATTTCTCCCATATGGGATACGTCAAATAGTCCTGCTCGTTTTCTTACAGCTTCATGTTCTTCTTTGATCGATGAAAATTGGACAGGCAGTTCCCATCCTCCAAAGTCAATGGTTTTCGCACCATATTTGGCATACTCGTCAAATAATGGTGTTCTTTTTAATTCTCCCATCAAGAAACCTCCCTTTACTGGATCCTCTTTAAAAGCTCATTAATTAATATAGGTAAAAAAGGACAGAAAATCCCCTTGTTTTAGGAATTCTCTGTCCTTTCACCTGAAAGTTACACCTACTGTAAAAGCAGGCTTTCCCCTTGGGTGGCTGAAAAATCAGCGCTCTCCAGAGTTGCGTCCCGTACGAGTCTTTTTGCCTGAGAGATTCATAGTTCCCCTACTTGCTCCTTCGGCGACGTAAACACGTTCTCTCCCCGCACAATCATCCGCCATTATCAAGTTGAACAATCATTATATCTTTGCCAATATCCTAACATTGAACAGGATGTAAGGCAACATTTTTTTAAAATCCTGTATAAAAAGCGAACATTTTTCAAATATAATTTATGTTCATTCGCCTTTCAAACGGTTCACTTGGAATGCCATGTAATTTACCACTTGACGGATTGTTCGATTATGCGTAAAGACGCGGATATGGGCTGCTCTTTTATAAAATTTTCTTCTGTAATAAAATAGTCGTTCCAGCTCTTTTTTTGTCGAACGTTGGGCGATCGGGCGATTTTTATCATTTTTGATCCGGTTGTAAATATCTTCAAAAGGAGCATCCAGAAAGAAAACGAGGCCTGTCCTTCTCATGATTTCCCGGTTTTCCGGTCTCATCGCAACCCCGCCGCCAGTGGCAATAATACAAGCTTCATCCCGGAAATTTCTCAAAAATTCCGTTTCGAGATTCCGAAAATGCTCCTCTCCGTATTTTTCAAAAATTTCAGGAATCGGCATCCCCTGTTGCCTTACAATCTCTTTATCCATATCATAAAAGGGCATCCGCAATACATAGCTTAATTGGCGTCCAATTGCACTCTTTCCGCATCCCATGAATCCTACCAAATATATTTTTCTCATTTTTGACACCTTTCTACACAAAACTCCCAGTTATCGATTCAATAAGTTAATCGTAGCACGAACATTGACGTTTTCCAATGAATTAATGATTGAAAATTGCGTTAAATAGGATGTGCTGTAAAACATTACAAAAGACATTACAAAAAATAGCAGCAGGATGGCGATGGGATACATAACTCCTTTTTCATTTTTTATATTGGACAAATAACGTTCTCTCCTTCTCTATTCCATTCAAAAACCTGACTTTCACTGTCAACAGGTTGTCCGAGATGACAAACTCGGCATTTTGAATTCCAATGAGCAACGGCACATATCCCTGCCCGTTTACTTGCAGCCGGATGACATCTGAAATCTTGTTAATTTTGAGGGTTTTCGATGGTGATTCGACTATGTATAAAGAATTTGCCATCCAATAAACATCCTCGATATCAATCAAATATTGTTGAAAATCCTGTATAAAAATTTCCCATTTTATCTGTTCGTCCGCAAGAAAGGTATCGTTCCATTGTTGTATCAATAAATATATGGCCAATATGAGCTGGGCGAGCAGGGTGAAAGTCAGCAGATGAAAAAGCGCCTCAATCAGTGTAAAGCCGTTTCTATTGTTTCGTACTCTCCATTGGCATCGATGCATTTCAATCGTTCCTTATCCAGATTGGTGAAATGAACACAAATCGTATCTTTTTGGAAAGTCCAACGAAATTCCACATGATCAATCCATTTTGTCCCTTCACTAATCCCGGTTGTCTTTGCAATACGCACTCCCTCATAAGCCACTTCGGAAGCGTGCAATTCCAGGGTCTTATTGTAAAGGGAATGTTGGAGCTGATATACAAAAGGAAGAAAACCCATCAAAACAAAGAGGATGCTGATGACAAACAGCGATTCAATCAGGGAGGCCCCTTTTTCATTCCACATAACGGATTCTTCCTTTATCGATGTTGATGATGATGCTTTTTTCTCCGTACGGGGTCTGAAAAGTGATCGTCCCGAAGTTTTTTACCCCGCCCCTTGTATTGATGGATAGAGTGGACAAATTGCTGAAATCATTAATCGAAATCATATCCGGAATTTTTCTCTCGATGAGGACGTCATTCATTTGATGATATATCCGGTAACTGTTCGAGGATGAAAAAGAAACATAACAGCCCTTCTCATTTTCGAGCGCCCACATTTGAGCCATTTGGATGTCCAGTTTCAATTGGTGGAAGAACTGTTCCACAATCATTTTTTCCGTCATTTTGACCGGGATTGTCACACCGATCATGCCAATCAATGACACAATCATCAACACTAACAGCATTTCCAGCAAAGTAAAGCCTTTCTCATCTTTCATTCCCATTCTTCCCCGTCAATTTTTGGCCACATTAACCGTTCCGTCCGATTGAATTTCAATATCCATTCCATTTGGACATTTCTCCATCCCTTCTTTCAAATATTCTTTTTCTACCAAATCGTCCAATGTGGGAATGGTTTTGTGTTCCATTCGGTAAGATTCCACCTGGCCCTGCACCATCTGCACGTACGCCTTGCAACCTTTGTCATCAATCGTATTCATGTGTTTCATGATGTTTGGAACAGTGATCAAAATCAGGATGGAAATGATAAACAGCACGATCAGCATCTCGATCAATGTGAAACCTTTCTGATTTTTCATTCCAGCACCCCTTTCACATGATTTCCACCAGGTCGTATACCGGAAGCAGCATGCTGATATAAGCCGCAACAATGCAAAGGGCGATCAGTATGAAGAAAAGCGGCTGAATGGTTGCCATGCAAGTTTTGAGCATCGATTGGATTTTCCCATCAAGCAATTCGCTGAAAATGAGCATTTCACGTCCCAGGTGGCCGCTTCTTTCACCATGCTTTATAAATTCATCAAACTTGGGTGTAAACAATCCGAGGATTTTCACCGCTTCCCCCAATGAATCGCCGAAAATAACCCTATGTTTCAATAATGCGGCGACATAAGACACATGCCGGCTCATTTCTTGTTCTTCCAGGATCGACAATGCATGTTGAAGAGAAATACCGGATAACAATAAACTTCCAAGCAAATGGGAAAATTGTCTTGTCAAATGCAATTTATAAACATAATTGACAACAGGGATTTTAAGCAGCATGTTCAACTGCTCTGCAATATCACGTTTACGTATATAGTGAATCATGCCAATTGTTGACACCACGCCGACAACTGTGGCCGCAATCAGAAAATCCGGAAAATGAAGCAATACCATGGCCAATTTTAAGCTGGCAATCCCCGCTGAATTGGTGGACGTTGCAATTTGTTGCATATTCGGCAAAAAATAGTTCCGAAATATAACAAAAACGATTGCCAATATCGTTATCAAAAAAACCGGATATGCCAACAGCTTGGCCACTTTTCTTGCCATCTCCCGCTGAAATTCCATTTGTCCGCTGATGTGGTGCAACGATTCCGCCAACTCCCCTTTCTCTTCCGCAATATTTGTTAATAGCAGAAAATGTTTGGGGATGGGAAAATATTTCAATATATCCGAAACCCGTGAACCACTGTTGAATTGTTGCTGCATCATGCCATTCCATTTTTCCGGATCATCCACGTGATACGGAAGCAGCATGAACAAAGCATCCGAAAAGGTGTACCCTTCTTTCATTAATGTCCCAATCCGTTTTAAAAGGGATGGAACGTTGCGCACTTTGTCCTTCCTGTTTTTGAAAAAAGGGAAATCGACACTTTTACCTATTTGATGTAGCATGGTGTTCTCCTGAATCAATCCACGTAATTTGATACTCCAGCGTTTGTTCAACAGGCAATCGGTACTCCTTTCCCTCCATGGCGGCTTTAATCGCTTCATTTAAAAAATCACCGGCCAAAATTTCATATATGGCTTTTCGGCCATCGCTATCTTGAGTTGGTATTAAACATTGCGCAATAATCGCTATCACGGCTTGCCGAATTTCTTCCAAAGAAACATTCAAATCCCGTAGCCGGTAGATGCAATTCACCGTATCTTTTGCATGGATGGTGGACAACACCAAATGACCCGACAATGAGGCGCGGACGGCAATTTGAGCGGTCTCTTCATCCCTGATTTCACCTATCAGGATCACATCGGGGGAATGCCGCAGAATCGCTTTCAATCCGCTGGCATAGGTAATTCCCGCCCGTTCATTCACCTGAATTTGAAGCATATGGGACTGGCTGTTTTCCACCGGATCTTCCAGCGAAATCACATGCCTGCCCAATGTTTCGCTGCAATATTTGGCCAAAGAATACAGAGTGGTCGTTTTGCCGGTTCCGGTCGCCCCGCAAAACAAAATCAGCCCTTGATGATTTGAAACCAATCGTAATAAGTTTTCTGCTGAATGGCGAAAATAACATAAAGAAGAAATGGGATATGAGGCATTTTGAAGAAATAATCGAATCACGAGGCTTTCTCTTTTATAAACGGAAGGCAATGTGGATACCCGAAAGGCATACAAATGGTCACTCAACGATTCTTCAAAGGACCCGCTTTGGGGTTTTCTTTTTTCACTGATATCCAAAGAAGATTTGAATTTGAAATAGGAGATGATTCGTTCACCTAAATGGATGGGGTAATGGCCTGCAGGGAACAGCTTTCCATATTTCCGAAAATGAATGATGTATTGGTTTGGAGCCGGTTCAATATAAATGTCGCTGGCTCCAAAATGCAAAGCCTTCAACAAAAGCTGGTTGGATTTTGTCTCAACGACAGACTCTACATCCAAACAGATCACCTGCTTCCCGCACCTAAATTGTGACCGCTGTTTTTAATATAGTATAAAATGAAGACTCCATTCCGAAAAGTCTTTTTCAGAAAATTTTTATTTCAGACCAATTTCCTGCTGAAATCTTTGTTTTCGAAAAGTTTTTGACAAATTTTATTACAAATTTTGAATATTTTCCTACTCTTCCTCATTGGACATGCATTTTCACTATCATTTCATTAAAAATAAAGATACAATTGTAGTAGCATAATATTACTAAAGGTGGGATAACAGAATGTTGCATCCATTAAAAATTGCGAGTACTTTGGCAGATGAAACTCGTTTCCAAATATATGAATACATGTTGCAACAAAAAAGATCTTTTACCGTTCAAGATATTGCAGATAAATTCAACATCCACCCGAACGTGGCAAGATTGCATTTAACAAAACTCGCGGAAATCAACCTGATCACCGCTGATTTTCTAAAATCAGGGAAAGGCGGAAGACCCGGCCGTATTTACAAAGTGTCTGAACAAGGAGTCGACTTGAGTTTTCCAAAACGGGAAGACAAACATTTGATCAAATGGGCGATTGAACTTGTTTATGAATTTGGCCAAGAAGGGTTGGAAAAAGCGAAGAAAATCAGTTATGAAGATGGATACAGCGAAATGCGGTCCCGTCTTGTAAAAATGAATTCGCCAATCAATTTTGAAGACAGAGTGGAAATGTTGTCCGAAGCGGCTTTACTTGTCGGGTACATTCCGAAAATCGTGGATACTGAAAAAGGAAAAAAAGTCATTTTGACAATCTACAATTGCCCTTTCAGAAGCCAGCTCACAGAACATAGCGATATTATATGCGATCTTCATAAATCCTATATTAAAGGGCAAATCGATGCGTTATTTGAAGAAAACAGTTTTGTTCAATTTGAAAGCATGATTCATGATTGCGAGTTTTGCAAGTATGAAATCAATGTGCCAAATATAGCGTTGTAAAATTTTACACTTGATTGTCACAAATCTATTGAAGTATTCAGTTTACAATATTGTCAATTATCATTTATAATAAACATTGAAATATTGTGTCGCTACAAAAAGGAGGGAATCGACATGGCTAATATGTATAAAGTTTTAGCATTCTGGACAGGTATTTTCGCCGTAATGTTCTACCTTGGCGATATGGTCGAGGTTTCGCTATTATTTGTTGGTAATTCGGTATTATTCTTATTATTAGGCTTCTTAAACCTTTCAGAACGCATGTACATGTACATTTTCGGAGCATATTTGACAATATTCTTTGCTGGTTTCACTTATTACACGACATTTATACACGTACCTGGTGCGGGACATTAATAATGGACAGCAAAAAAGCATCGGAGATATCCGATGCTTTTTTATTTTGCCCAAATTAAAATCCATGCAGAAACGGATTTGAATCCATCTCATGGGCAGGTGTTGTATAAGGGCCATGGCCTGGATAAATAATAAAGTCATCAGGCAGCACAAGCAATTTCTCATGAATGGATGAAAGCAACACTTCCATGGAACCGCCGAGGAGATCCGTCCGGCCGATGCTTCCTTGAAACAGTGTGTCGCCCACAATGGCAAATCCATCTTCCTTAAAAATATAGGAAATGCTTCCTGGTGAATGGCCAGGGGTAAATACGGCTGAAAACCTCATGCCGGCCACTTCAAACGATTGTTCTTTGTCGATGATTACATCAGCCGGTTGCAAACGATAGGTTGGCAATGCCGCATATTTTCCGGACCCGTTTTTATTTGGATCCATCAACCAATCCTCTTCTTCTTTATGGATGTATACAGGGATATTGAAAGCTTCCCTTACTTCATCCACAGCGCCAATATGGTCAAAATGGGCGTGAGTCAAAAAGACCGCCTTTGGTCGCAACTGTTGGGCTTGTATGGCCGAAATGATTCTATCCCCCTCTTCACCGGGATCAAAAATGATGCAATCTTTCGCTTCATTGCTCACGATGTAGCAATTCGCCTGCACAGGTCCGACAGTCAATATTTTCACATCCAACAATTTCATCACCTCTAGCGTATTATACAATGGTTTGGAAAAAATGAACATTCCGAAACCATTTGAATTCCATTGATGAAATAATTTATGTTGTTCAAATAAACGTCACTTTTTAACCTCGACATTTTATGACCGTTGCTATAAAATAGAGTAGGAATATTCTTTTACCGACATACTCTGTGGATGTCGAAAGGAGTGTAATATTTTAATGAACTTATTAATGGTTTTATTTGGTTTAATTGCAATTCTTTCATTAGTTGCTGCATTCCGCGCAATCAAAGCGAAAAATGTACTCGCTATCATTTTTGGACTTGCTTCTGGTATAGTTTTTGGTTGGTTTGTAATCATGACTATCGTTCACCAAGGCTATCCACCAGCAATATAATGAAAGTATAAAAAACGAGGTACATAAAGTATCTCGTTTTTTATTTGGCCAAAATAAAAAAGGGATAACCTGGAATGTACCAAGCTATCCCTTTTTATTATTTCACAGCATCTGATAATAAATTTCCTGTTTCTTCATCATAGAATCTTAACAAGTCGCCATTGATAATCTTGTCAGAATACTCAAGTTCTTTCTGTGCCCGCTCAATATATGGCTTACAACCTTGAATATCCGTTTCTTCCCCTGTTGCACGATCGAAACATGTTTCATCCGCATATACGTATTTATCTGTTACAAATCGGCCGTCACGGAAGATGACAAAGTCTTCATGTTCGTCAGAGAACAAATCGGCGCCCAATTGCATGTCGTTTGAAGTATCGATGCCCAACAAGTGTAAAATGGTTGGTCTTAAGTCCATTTGGCCTCCGACTTTATCGATGACTTTTCCATCCCCTGATCCAGGAATATGGATAAACAACGGAACAGATTGCAATAAAGCCGTATCATATGGCGTAATTTCATCTTTGCCCAAATACATGGCCATCGCTTTATTATGGTTTTCTGAAATACCATAGTGGTCGCCATACATGACAATGATGGAATTGTCGTACAGACCTTTTTCTTTCAATTCTTCAAAGAAAGATTTCAATGCTTCATCCATGTAACGAACTGTTTGGAAATAACGGTTCAATGTACCTGAATTTGAATTGTATTCAGGAATCATTTTATCTTCTTCATCCAAAGTGAATGGGAAGTGGTTTGTTAAAGTAATCATCCGTGTATAGAATGGCTGTGGTTGTTCAGCCAATAATTCCACAGATTGTTCAAAGAACGGAATATCTTTTAATCCCCAGTTCACTGAGTTTTCATCGTTGACATCATAGTAAGTAATATCATAGAATTTTTGCATTTTCAATGATTGGTACATCATGTCACGGTTCCAGAAGGATTTGTTGTTGGCGTGCATGACGCTAGTGTAATAACCATTTTTCCCGAGTTTTTCAGACATGGAGTTGAATGTGTTTCCGCTGTGTGTAAAGAATACGGCACCGCGGTCCAACCCGAACAATGAGTTTTCCAAAATGAACTCGGCATCACTCGTTTTTCCCAGCCCTGTTTGATGATAGAAATTGCTGAAATAATACGTATCTTTATCGTGAATCAAAGAATTCAAGAACGGTGTCACTTCATAACCATTCATGTCATTTTGCAACACAAAGTTTTGCAATGATTCAAGCTGGATCACAATCAAATTTCGACCTTTGTATTTGCCAAACATATCTTCGTTCACAGCAGCCTGGTTGGCTTGAACATAGTTGTCCACTTCCACCAATTCGCTTCCATCGGCAAGAGCGCGTTGAGCGGAAGATTTGGATTGAATATAAATATCATACAAATGGTAATTATAAGTTCCGATGTTTTTCACAAGCAATTCACGGTCGAAGCTTCGAGTCAATAGTTGCGGACGCTCTGTTTCGGCAAGTCCCAAATTTAAAAACAGCACTGCCAAAGCCAAAACGAAATAAGCTCGACGGACATTTTTACGCACACTATAAGAACTTCCGAGTTTCGGTATATATTTCACGGCAATCAGGATAATAAATACGTCGATGAAATATAACAAATCCTTCAAGTTAAGGATTTCAGCAACGGATGTTCCCAATTCCCCAAAGTTGCTTGTTTGGAATAGCACCGGCAACGTGATGAAATCGTTGAAGAATCGATAAAAGGCAACGTTTCCGAATAACACAATGCTTAACAGGATGCTTGTGCCGATAATCCATCGATTCCGGGCTTTTTCCGTTTTGAAAAATAAAGATAATCCGTAAGCAAATAATAAAAAGCTGAGTGGATTTATAAATAAAATGAATTTTTGCATTCCATTTTCCAAATCAAATTCAAAGCTGGTTCGATAAACGATTGCAGTTTTAATCCAAGTCGCTAAAATGGCAATGATTAAAATTGAATGTTTCGGCCATTTCCATGACTTCATGTTATATCCCCCTTTTGATGGTTTAAAGAACCCCAGAACAAAATTTACATAATCTTCATATATTCCAATTTAAACAAATAATATCTTAATCCTTTTTTTACTATTAATCAATGAAAAGCAATACCTAAAATTAAAGAATATGTGTTATGAAAATTATATATTACCTTCCTTCCGCTTTTATCCATAAATATTTACGTATTTTTTACAAAAAGGTTCCCAAAAAGAAAACACAGTGGATTTTCCACTGCCACATTGGAAGAACGACTTAACAAGTCTAAGTCTTTTAACCATAATAGTCAATCATGATTTTCTTCTATTTTTAGCAATTCTTAATATTTCACGTTCATTTTTCTCTCTTCTTCCAATTTAATTTCATTTCGGATGATCAATAAGGCGGATTGGTATTCCTTTACATCCAAAATTTGCGACTTATATAACTCACGAATCTCATCTTCCATCATCATCAGGTCGCCAATACGATCCCCTGTATAAATGAACGATCCATATTGTCTCAACAAATTCCGAATATCAAGGATTGTCTTCATTTTGCTCCCTCCGATTGTGTTCGCAATTTATAACCGATTTTTCAGTAATGATTATATCGACCGGTATATCATGTGATTCCTTTGGCAATTCGTCAACAATCTGCAAATGAAAGGCCAGTGAGATAAAACGCCCGCTACATTTTGGCAAATAGCGGTCATAATAACCCCCTCCATATCCGATTCGATACCCTTTTGCATCGAATACGATTCCCGGAACAATCATCAAATCGATTTCTTCGGGAGAGACGTAAACCGTCTGGGAAGGGATCGGCTCCTCCAAATCCATATAAACCGTTTCCAGTTGGCTGAAACTTGTAATTTCATAAAAATCCATCGTGCGGCTTTCCGGATTGCATTTCGGTACAGCCACCCGCTTTTCCAAACGCCATAATTCTTCAATAATCTTGCGGGTTTCGACTTCAGGCGGCTTTGAAATCGTAATCGCAACCGTTCCGCATTGCTTGAGGAAGGGTTCGTTCATCAATCGTTCTTTAATCATCGATGAATATTTATGATAAGTTTCATTGGACAATTCGCTCAAAGCCGATTTTATCGTTTTTCGCCATTCTTTTTTGTTCAAACATCATCAATCCTTTTCGTATACATAAAAAGCCAAAACCGTAAATGGTTTTGGCAAAAAAATTACTTCGTTTCACGGTGAAGAGTGACTTTCTTCTCGCGAGAGCAATATTTTTTAAGTTCAAGACGTTCTGGATTGTTGCGTTTATTTTTTGTTGTAATATAATTACGTTCTCCGCATTCTGTGCAAGCTAAAGTAATATTTACACGCATGATTAACCCTCCCACTCTATATCATGAATTGTAATATATGCAATGATTTATACGACTAAGTCATTATATCATAAATTGAAAAAAAATCTAGCATCATTTATTAATTAACAGCCTTATGTTAAAATAATTGAAAAACGGATTAGTTCGGAGGAACGACTGTGGAACTGTCAACAATACTGATCATCATTGGTATTATTTCTATTATTGCATCCTTTTTCCTAAAAGATACATCCAAAAAATTAGAACGGGATGTCGAAGAATTGTCGATTCAATTTTATCAAGAAATGAATGGAATCAAAAGAAGATTAAAGGCGGTTGAAGAAGAACTGCTGCTTGAACCTTCATTCCAAGTGAAGCCGGCAAAAAAACCTGTACCGGCGCAACAGCAAAATATACAAAAGCAAACGTCGAATAAACCGATTAATCAAATTCTGGTGCAACAGGTGATCGAGCTGAATAAGCAAGGTTACCCAATTGAGGAAATATGCAAATTGTCCACATTATCGAAAGAACAAGTACTTCACATTCTTAAATCTGGAGGTCAATCATGAAACGGTCGACTTTGCGCGGGTTCGGCATTGCTTGCATTTTGATCGGCATCCTTTATACCGGAATGGACCGTTTGCACCCGGCCGAATCCACATCAGGCGAAATGGAACAATATGAGGAAAAAATCGCCCAGCTGGAGTCGCAATTAAAAGAAGCGAAACAGCAACTGAAACAATATGAAAAGCAAACCTCTTCCAATGAAACAAACGAATCAGGCGGTAAGGATCAAACCCCTTCGCAAGAAAGTGCACCTGAAAATGAACAGAAAGATGTAAAAGAGGGGACTTTATACATATATGCCGGACAAACACCATATGAAATCGCAAAAAAATTGAAGGATATGGGCATTATCAAAAATGCCGTTGAGATGGAACTGTTTTTGGCCCAGCCGGAATACGCCCGTTCCATTCAGATCGGGCAATATCAAGTGAATTCGTCCATGTCCATTGAAGAAATCGCGAATTTGATCACCCGAAAATCGGATTCATGACGCATTAACCCTGAACAGATGAAGTTGAATCTGTTTGGGGTTTATTTTTGAAAAAATCACGGATGAATTCCGCAAACTGGATGACCGCTCCGCTCATATACCGATTATTCAAATAACTTAGGCCGATTTCCCTTTTGCAATCTTTTGCATCCACTTTGATAATATGTACATCATATTGGTCAAGCCCTTTGATCAGCGGAATCAAAGAAACCCCCAAACCGCTTTCAACCAATCCGGCGATGGTGTGCACTTCCTCCCCTTCGAAGGCCACATTCAATTGAAACCCTTCTCTCCGAAACACTTCATCCACATATTTGCGCAATGAATTCCCTTTTTTGATGGAAATGAACGGCTCTTCAGCAAATTCGGCAATTTTCACCTTTTTTCGCGATTTTAGGGGATGCTGTTTGGGCACAATCAGATACAACTCTTCCTCCCATAATTTTTCCCAATGAACGTCTTTGCTCGTTTCCAGAGAAGAAACCAGACAAAGATCCAGCTCCCCCATCTCCAATCTTTTCATGATGGCGCTCGAATTGCTTTGGGTCAACTGAAAACGCATATGAGGGAATTGCTTCTTCGCTTTTGTCATCAAAGAAGGGATCACTTCTAGCCCCAATGTATGCATAAAGCCTAAAGAGACCTCTCCATAATTCGGTGAAACAAGATTCGCCAAGTCTTCCTTCGCCCGCTCGATTTCTTTTAAAATAATGTTGGTCCGTTCAAGGAAAAACTTCCCGTAACGGTTTAATTTAATGGAACGCCCATTTCGGTCGAATAATTCCACCCCTAAATATTCTTCCAACATGGAAATCGATTTGCTTAAAGCGGGCTGGCTGACATGCAATATTTCAGCTGCCCGGGACATATTTTCGTACTTTGCCACGGTTTGAAAATAAATGAGTGAATGAATATCCAATGCTCCAATCCCCTTATAACTTTTTTTCATACTTCCTAGTAAAAATATAGCATGAAAATGAAAAAAGCGCCCACGAAAAATCGTGGACGCTGTGCATTCCTCAACAATATAAAAATGAATCAAAGCGCCAAAAATAAATCAACCAAAGTCAAATCATTTTCCCATTCTGCAGTGACTCGTTATCTCCCAATTCATCAAAACCCTTCCTCTGCAATCTTTTTAAGGATTCATCTCTAAGTCCGTTATGCTTTTTCCAAAATCCGGCGCTTAGGATTTTCCATCCTTTTCATAGTCCCTACCTTTTTTTGCTTTCCTATGAGGAATGAAACGCTAGCTTTTTAATCATTCACGAAAGAATGGATCATCCCTTTCACGGTACCTTGAAATTCATCCAAACTTTCTTATAACCAAAAGTTATAAAAAAGATAAAAACTATAAAATTACGATTTGAGGAAATCCCCTTTATAATGAACATAAAAACGTTTGTTCAAATAAATGTCAAAATTTAAAGAGGCGAAGAACCATGTATATTCAAAAAGGAACCCGGGAGTTTCGATTGGCGAATCTGGCATTATTTGCGGCTGGATTTATCATTTTTGCCAACCTTTATATTACCCAACCCGTCTTTCCTCAATTTTCCGAGGAATTTCATGTTTCACCGGCTGTGGCGAGCCTTTCCTTATCCACTGCCACTGTTGCCCTGTCCATCAGCCTGATCTTTTTTGGTTCCTTATCGGAAGCCTGGGGGCGCAAACGGCTGATGACCTTTTCCATCTTTGCGGCATCACTGCTTACAATCGCGCTTGCTTTCTCCCCTTCCTTTGAAATCCTACTATTATTAAGGATCATTCAAGGCATTGTGTTTGCAGGGATTCCTGCCATCGCCATGGCCTATTTGGGGGAGGAAATGGATCCTTCCAGTCTCGGTGTTGCCATGGGGCTATATATCAGCGGAAATTCCGTAGGCGGCCTGAGTGGACGGATCATTATGGGAACGGTGACCGATTTGTTTTCTTGGAAAATTGGCATGCTTTCTTTGGGCATTTTAAGTTTATTGGTCAGCATCTATTTCGTATGGGCATTGCCGGCATCAAGGCATTTTGAACCCAAACCGTTGCAATTGAAATCTTTAACGAAATCATTATTCACTCATTTAAAAGATCCGGGCCTGCTTTGCCTTTTTGGCATCGCCTTCACCTTGATGGGCGGTTTCGTCACATTATACAACTATATCAGTTATAAACTGTTAGGCGAACCGTACAATTTGAGCACAACCATCGTCGGCTGGATTTTTATCGTCTATTTGGTGGGCACCTTCAGCTCCGCCTGGTTTGGCAGTTTATCCGATCAATTCGGCCGCGGAAAAGTGCTTTTTGCCGGCATCCTCATCATGCTGTCAGGTGCCCTATTAACATTACCGGTTCCATTACTCATAAAAATTTTGGGACTCATTGTTTTTACATTCGGCTTTTTCGGTTCCCATTCCATAGCCAGTTCCTGGGTCAGCCATCGGGCGAAGAAAAATAAAGCCCAAGCCTCCTCCCTTTACTTGTTCGCCTATTATTTCGGTTCAAGCGTGGGCGGTACAACCGGGGGCGTTTTCTGGTCGTTATTCGGATGGAATGGCGTCATCGCATTTATCAGTGCGTTTATCACCCTTTCTCTGCTGCTAGCTGTTATACTTAACTTAACAAGTCGCAGATCCAACAATGAACAGTGAAAGCGGGGGCAGCTTATGGAAATTTACGATATTGAAGTGACAACAGCAGGAGGAGAAACGTATCCTTTAAGTCGTTACAAAGGGCAGGTCATGTTAATCGTCAACACAGCAACCCATTGCGGCTTTACTCCTCAATTTGAAGAGTTGGAAAAACTTTATCAAAAATATAAGGACCGGGGATTTGTCGTTTTAGGTTTTCCTTCCAATCAATTCAAGCAGGAACTATCATCGGCAAAAGATGCGGAGGAGGCTTGCCGCCTGAATTACGGTGTCACTTTCCCCATCCATGAAATCGTTAAGGTCAATGGGGAAAATGCCCACCCACTGTTTCAATTTTTGACAAGCCAAAGCAAAGGGGTTTTAGGTTCCAAAGTGAAATGGAATTTTACAAAATTTTTGGTGGATCGGAACGGAAACGTTGTTGCCCGATTTGCGCCGATCGATAAACCTTCCAAGTTCGAAAAGGAAATTGAAAAATATTTATAAATAAGAAAGGGACGCCATCTGAATGCGTCCCCTTTTTTCATATCATACACCCGCCAAGAAAGCTTCCATCAATTTTGTTCCCTCAGGTGTCCCTATCGACTCGGGATGGAATTGCACCCCGTAAACCGGATACTGTTTATGTTGGATGGCCATGATTTCCCCGTCGTCTTTTGATGTGGCAACAACCTCAAACTCTTCACTCAATGACGATGGTTCAATCACCAATGAATGATAACGCATCACTTCCACCTCGTTATCAAACTCTTTGAACAAACCTTTACGTTCATAATTTAATAAGGAAGTTTTTCCATGCATGATCCGATTGGCCTGCACAATTTCCCCGCCAAATGCGGCCCCGATGATTTGGTGGCCCAAACATACGCCAATCATCGGAATATCCTTGTAAAGTTCTTTCACAAGCTGCACGCTTTGGGGAATCTCATCCGGATTTCCCGGGCCCGGTGATAATACAATCGCTTCAGGATGTAAAGAACGGATTTCCTCAATGGTGATGTCATCATAGCGGACGACTTTGACCGCTTTTCCCAAAGCGGCAATTTGCTGATATAAGTTGTATGTGAATGAATCATAATGATCGATTAATAAAATCATCGCTCTACCTCCAACAACGCCTTCATTTTATTGATCGTTTCCTCATATTCAGACTCAGGAATGGAATCATACACAATGCCTGCTCCAGCTTGAACGTAGGCTTTGCCGTCTTTCACAATCATCGTGCGGATGGCAATGGCCAAGTCCAGATTGCCGTTTATGGAAATATATCCAATCGCTCCTGCATAAATCCCCCGTTTCTGTTGCTCCAGCTCATTGATGATTTGCATGGCCCGGATTTTTGGGGCGCCGGAAACCGTTCCTGCAGGCAAACAGCTCGTCACCACATCCACCACATGAACATCATCCCTTAATTCGCCAATCACTTCTGAAACGATATGCATCACATACTTATACCGTTCAATTTTCATATATTTCGAAACTTGCACAGTGCCTATTTTGGATACACGGCCGAGATCGTTTCTTCCTAAATCCACAAGCATCCGGTGTTCTGCCAATTCTTTTTCATCGTTCAACAGGATTTGTTCAAGTCTTTCATCTTCTTCCTTCGTTTTTCCTCGAGGTTTCGTTCCAGCGATTGGATTGGTTTTGATGATGCCATCCGTAATTTTCACTAAGCTTTCAGGAGAAGTTCCAAGAATCGTATAGTCATCAAATTCCAAATAATACATATAAGGCGAAGGATTGGAAGTGCGCAAACGGCGATATAGAGAAAATGGATTTCCCTCAAAATTGGACGTAAACCGTTGGGATGGTACAACTTGGAAAATATCGCCCCGTTCAATATATTTTTTGGCCTGATTCACCATTTTTACGAAGGTCTCTTTATCGATGGATGGCTGAAACTGAATTTCGCATTTTTCAACATCCATCAAACTAGGACCATTTTTCAGCTGTTCTTCAATGTCGCTGATGTATCCATTCAACTCTTCTTCCGTTTTGCCTTCAGAAAAAAGATCAATGGCCACGATAGCGACTTTTTGCAGTAAATGATCGATCACAATAAAACGATCATAGAAGAGCAGATGCACATCCGGCATATTTAGTTCATCCGGCAATACATCACCGATCTTTTCATTATAAAAAGCCGTGTCGTAACTAATGTATCCGATTGCGCCGCCAAAAAAGGAAAAAGGAAATGGTTCCTTTGAAACCGGGAGTAATTCTCTTAATTTTTGGAAGACGGTGCCTTCCACCTTCTCTTCCTCCCCATTTTTCTTAAACAAATAATGTTGGTTATCACCGATCAGTTCCGCAATCGGATCAAAGGCGATAAAGGAATATCTTCCGCTTTCTTCATGTTTGGCGGCTGATTCAAACAACACTTTATTTCTGCCCTTTATGCTGAGAAAAGCAGAAATTGGGGTAACCATATCCCCTTGCAAAGTTTTCATTACATAATTGACTGTCTCCACTGTCATCTCAACTTTCTCCTCTCGACTCATCTATACTTAAAATAATAAAGGCTTCCCGACGTTAAAGGACGGGAAGCCGTGGTACCACCTTTATTGACATAAGAGACCTTATGTCCACTCATGTTGGTAACGCCAACGACACGCCAGCACCTACTGAAGGTTCAGCACTGGAGCTAGAAAACCCATTCGTATTACGGCTTGCGCTAGCTCGCACCAACCGCTAGCTCTCTTTTAGCAAATCCGTAATACTACTCTTTTTCATCATTGCTTCTCTATTATGTTGAAAATATTTTATTATAAATTTTTTGATTATTCAATAAAACTCTTTTGAAAAATTATCGTTCACTATATTATTTGCACATAACTTCAGTGATTCAAAGGCCGATTCACCTTTAACCGAAACGGCCGGAGATATAATCTTGCGTACGCTGGTCTTTTGGTGTTGAAAATATTTGTTCCGTACGGCCATATTCCACCACTTCCCCATTTAAGAAAAAGGCGGTTTTGTCGGAAATGCGGGCCGCTTGTTGCATATTATGGGTCACAATGATGATGGAATAATTCTTCTTTAATTCCAGTATCAGTTGCTCGATTTTTAATGTGGAAATCGGGTCGAGAGCAGATGTCGGCTCATCCATCAAAATCACATCCGGTTCGATCGCCAGGCATCTCGCAATACATAGACGCTGCTGCTGCCCACCGGATAATCCATAAGCGTTGTGGTGAAGCCGATCTTTTACTTCCTCCCAAATCGCTGCTTTGCGCAACGACTTTTCCACAATCTCATCCAGTATTTTTTTGTTTTTTATTCCATGGATTCTTGGACCGTATGCAATGTTATCGTAAATGGATTTCGGGAAAGGATTTGGCTTTTGAAAGACCATCCCGACTTTTGTGCGCAGTTCTTCCACTTCAAACCCTTCATCAAAAATATTGCGCCCCCGATAAAATATTTCACCACCCGTTTTCACTGCCGGAACAAGCTCCACCATGCGGTTCAATGATTTAATAAAGGTGGATTTCCCGCAGCCGGACGGACCGATGATGGCCGTCACTTCATTTTCATTGATGGCCAAATTGATTTCTTTTAACGCATGATGTTTGCCGTACCATAGATTAAAATGGTTCGTACGGAATACCGAAATCCGCTCGATGGAATGTAAATTTTGACGCTCACCCGGATTCTCCATTATTCCGATACCGCCAGTCTTCTTTTCCATTTTGATTACCGTTTGCACCATATTTTCCCACATCCTCAATATCGTTTTTGGAATTTATTTCGGATATACACCGCAATTGAATTCATCAAGATGAGGACCATCATCAAAACGATGATTCCTGCGGCGGCCACATGCTGAAACTCTTCTTGGGGGCGCTTTGCCCAATCGTAAATTTGCAACGGCAAAGCGGTAAATTCACTCAATAAGCTGTCTGGCAAGAAATGTACAATTACCGGGATTCCAATGACGACCAATGGAGCTGTTTCCCCGATAGCACGGGATAACGCCAAAATGCTTCCCGTCAGAATTCCGGGGATGGCAGCCGGCAGCACCACACGGCTGATGGTCTGCCATTTCGTCGCCCCCATCGCATAAGAAGCTTCCCGCTGCTCATTCGGAACGGCCCGGATCGCTTCCTGTGCAGCAACGATAATGATGGGCAGAATCAATAAACTCATCGTTAATCCTGCTGCCAGGACACTTTTTCCTAAACCGAACATCCGTACAAAAATCGTTAAACCCAATAAACCGAAAACAATGGAAGGTACACCAGCCAAGTTGGAAATATTGGTACGAATCAAATCATTTAATTTATTTTTCTTCGCATATTCTTCCAGATAAATTGCTGTAGCCACTCCGAGAATAATGGAAGTTGGAGCCACAACGAGCATCAACAAGATCGAACCGATGAAGGCAGCTTTTACTCCCGCTTTTTCAGGGAAACGGGAAGCATACTGATTAAAGAAATCCCAATCGAAGTATCCGATTCCTTGGAAAACTATTCTTCCTACTAATACGACAAGGATGAATAAGGCAAACATCGTCGCAAGGAAAAAAATCCTTTTCCAAACTTTATTCCATTTCAAACGGGTTTGTATACGCTTCATTACGATTGTCTCATCGGTATATTTCACCATGTCAATATTCCTCCCTGAAGCGTTTCGAAATATAGTGGGCGACCAGATTCATCATTAATGTGAAAATAAATAAGGTAAATCCAACCGCATACATCGAATAATAGATCGTTGTTCCAAAACCGGCATCCCCTGAAGAAACTTGCACGATATAGGCCGTCATGGTCTGGATGGAACCGGTGATGTTAAAATCGAAAGTCGGTGTAGCACCCCCTGCAAGGGAGACAATCATGGTTTCGCCGATTGCCCTGGATATTCCCAATACGATGGATGCCATAATACCGGATAACGCTGCAGGCAGGACGACTTTTAATGAGACTTCGAGCTTTGTCGCCCCAAGTGCAAGTGCTCCTTCCCGAATGCCATTGGGCACGGAACTCATGGCATCTTCTGACAAAGAAATGATGCTCGGCAATATCATAATCCCCACCACAATCCCCGGACTGAGCGCATTGAATAACTTCAACGACGGAATGATGGTCTGCAATACCGGCGTGACAAAGGTTAATGCAAAGAAACCATAGACGATGGTTGGAACCCCTGCCAGCACTTCCAAAATCGGTTTTATGATCCGACGGGTCCGGTCCGTCGCATATTCAGTTAAATAAATGGCGACCGCCAATCCAAGGGGGACTGCCACAGCAATTGCGATGATAGTGACTTTTAACGTTCCCAAAACGAGCGGCAAAACACCGAAAGTTGGGTTGCTTCCGGAAAATGGGTACCATTCCGTACCGGATAAATACTCAACGATGGAAACCCTTTTGAAAAATTCTATCGTTTCAAAGATCAATGTGAATACAATTCCCAATGTGGTGATCACTGAAATGAGTGCCGCCATGATAAAGAATAAAGGCATCCCTTTTTCAATGATGTTTTTGAACGTTCTTTTTTGGTTCTTCGCTATCAATTGTTGGATTGATTGTCCGTTTCCTGACCTTTGCACCATTCATCCCCCCTTTTTGTTTGCGCAGGAAAAGTGCGGGATTCCTTCCACCCGAAACATTCCAAAGAATCATTTTAATTCTTCCAACCTTTTTAGCCCTTCTTCGTATTTCTCATCCGGCAATCGAACATAACCGACCGCTTCTGCCATATCCCCCGCGTTTTCCAATGAAAATTTCATAAAATCAAAGAAAGCTTTATTTTCTTTGACTTTCCCATCATTGACAAAAACATATAATGAACGCGAAAGCGGAATGTATTCCCCATTTTCGATGGTTTCGTTGGTTGGTTCCACACCATTGACACTAACGGCTTTTAGTTTGTCTTTATTTTCCAGGTAGTAAGCATAGCCAAAAAATCCAATCGCATTTTTATCAGAAACAACGCCTTGAACAATCACATTGTCGTCTTCCGATAATTGTGCTGAGCGGACCAAATCTTCTCCATCCAAAATGATTTCATCAAAGTAGTCAAAGGTGCCTGAGTCTGTTCCCGGCGCATAGTATACGATTTCTTCATCCGGCCATGATGGATCGATATCTGACCACTTTTTCTTAGTTCCGTCTTCAATCCAAATTTTTTTCAATTGATCGATCGTCAAATCAGTGGCCCAGTCGTTCTCCGAATTCACGACAACTGTAATCCCGTCATAAGCAATCTCAAATTTCGTATATTCAATGCCCGCATCCTTCAAAGCCGCCGCTTCTTCCTCTTTAATATCCCGTGACGCGTTCGAAAAATCCGTTTCACCGGCAATGAATTTTTCAAAACCTCCGCCGGTTCCTGATACACCGACAGAGACTTGTACATTCGGTTGCACAGCAGCATATTCTTCCACCAGCGCTTCTGTAATCGGGGCGACTGTCGATGATCCATCCCCCATCACGGAACCTGTGATTTGTCCTTCTCCGTTTTCCTTTTGTTGTGCCGAATTGCCTGAGTTTTCAGCTTCTTCATTGGAAGTCCCTGCACAAGCTCCCAATAATAGAGCCGAACCTAAAACGGCCGTCAATGATACGTATTTCCATTTTTTCATCCTCGATCTCCCCCATCTTTCATCCAGTTTTCCTTACATTTCCCACTTTATCGTCCGTTTATTGAAAGGATATAAACCCAATGTTAAGAAATTGTAAATTTCGAAACTTTAATAAAAGAATAAAGCGGTAGGAATCCGGGGAAACATGGCAAATAAAAAAACCGCAGCAATCGTGCTGCGGCCAATTATTCATTGACAACTTTTTCTTCTGTATCTTCATCAATTTTTTCGTCCGTTGTTGGAGGTAATATTTCTTTGTTGACTGTTTGATCAGTGATTTTGTTACTTTCATATTTATATTTTAATTCGAAATACTTATCCAATATTTCACGGGCAATTTGGTTATTGTAGGATGTATAAGTATCGCCTGTCGTCACCCATGGAATCACTACGGCATAAGCAACTTCCGGATTTTCATAAGGCGCAAAGCCAACATGGGTCAACGTTATTGTACGAGTTCTCCATTTTTCCCGCAAAGGTCCATAGTAAACAACCTCCGCTGTACCTGTTTTCCCCGCTGCTGTATAAGGAGCATTGGCAAATGCAGTGCGGGCTGTCCCTTGATTGCCGACATATACTCTGCGTAGCCCTTGTTTCACATAATTGACTTCATCTTCGGGATTTGAAATCCGGTTCAAGATTTTCGGTTGAACTTCTTCAACAAGGGGACCCAACGTTTTTCCATCTTCAGATGGCTCCCGGACTTCTTTCAATAGTCTTGGCTGTACCCGATATCCGCCATTGGCAATCGTTGAAATATATTGGGCCAATTGCAAAGGCGTATACGTATCAAACTGTCCGATTGCCAAGTCCAATATTTTACCTGGCGTATCCATCTCTCCTTGGAATCCTGCGAATTCATTTGGCAAATCGATTCCTGTTCTAACGCCAAGACCAAATTCGGCATAGCCGTTTCTCATTCTTTGCAAAGTATCGTCTCTTAATGATTTCAACGACATATTATACCGGTAATTAAGTCCGCCGATTTTCATGGCAACTTGGAACATATAGGAGTTTGAAGAACGTTCCAATGCTGTCAAATCATTCATTGGAATACTTCCCGATCTGTTAAAGATGGAACTTTTGGGATCTGTTCCGGCAAGTTTGATCGGTTGGTCGATTAATCTCGTACCCGGTTTAACGACCCCTTCTTTATACCCCATCAATAAAGTGGCTGCTTTTACAGTCGACCCCACTTCATAAGCCGTTGTAAATGTGCCGTAGGAATAATCTGCTACATATGTTTTTCCTGTATCAGGGTCCTTCTCAATTTTTTTGCCGACCATTGCAAGGATTTCACCGGTCTTCGGATTCATCATGACATAGAAAGCGCGATCTAAAAGGGAAGAGCCGCCTTTCGATTTCGCTTCAAGCAATTTTTGTTCCACAATTTTTTCCGCTGCTGCCTGCAATTCAATATCGATGGTTGTGACTAAATCCTTTCCTGGTTCACCATCGAAGGTTGTAACCGTATCAATCACTTCGCCTTTTCTGTTCGTAATATTTTTCACGACAGATTTTCGGCCTTGCAGCAATTCTTCATATTGGGATTCAAAATAACTTTCCCCTACCCGGTCATTACGGGAATAATCACGGGCCAAATAATGATATAATTGGGATTTCGGAATCCCTTTGCTTGGAACTGTTGTTCTGCCCAAAACCGCCAACGAGCTCAATTTAACCCTTTTCCAATCGGTTGTCGTATTGACTCCCGGCAATTCGAATAACCGTTCAGAAACGCGGGCAAATTCTTCATCGGATACATTTTCGCTTTTGATAATCTGTGGCGATAAATTATATCCTGAAGACATTTCACGGTAAATCGCCAACACTTCCAAATCAAAATCGGAAAGCTCCGCCAATTCTTCGTCCGTGATACGGTCTCTCACCAGCTGATCTATTTCAGCTTGCGCTTCTTTATCGTCCTCAAATTTTTCCCTTATTTTCTTTTCTTCCTCTTTGGATACTTTCTTATAGGCTTTTTCTTTATTTTTCATAATCCAGAAATCTTTTTTGTCGCGAAGGGTTACCCGATTGGTCGGTTGGTCGATCAACTTCGCCAATTTCTCAGCCACTTCAATCATTTCTTCTTGTTTGGTGTTTGGAAATTTTGTATATGTAATGGCATTTTGGGGCTCATTATCGACCAGAATTCTTCCGTACCGATCGTAAATTCTTCCACGGGGTGAACTCGTATTAACCGATACTTCCTCCGTTCTTTGCACTTCCAGAACGTATTCTTCCCCTTTAACAATTTGCAAATAACCTAAACGCAATATTAAAATCGAGAACAAAATAAAAATCGAAATAAACAGAACGTTCATTCGAAATGAAAGGCTCGTACGAGAATCTCCTTTGTTGTTTGATTTCTTTAACAGCTTCCGCATCGGCACCCTCCTTTTCAACGAAGCTCATCCATGCTCTTTAGTATAGCACTTTACCTTTTGATTAAAAAGAAAATTCCTTCAGCATTTGTGACGGTTCCTATTTTTTAAAGGTTTCATTTCAAACAAAAAGAGAGGAGTTTTTCTCCTCTCCGCATAAACCCTTTGGCTTATTTTATTAATTGATCCACATTCTCAATTGGCATCGGTTTATAGAAATAAAAACCTTGGGCTGTCGGACATTCCATTTTATGTATTAATTGGAGTTGTTCCCTTGTTTCTATTCCTTCAGCTACTGTATGCAGCCCCATATTTTTTGCCATTTGGATGATTGACTGGACAATGATTCTTCCTTTATCATCATGCACTTTATTCACAAAGTTCCGGGCAATTTTAATTTCGGAAATGGGAAGATTCATCAAATAGCTTAATGATGAAAACCCGACTCCGAAATCATCGACAGAATTTTCAAAACCAAACTTCTGCAAACTTTGCAATATCGAGTTTGCCCGTTCAATATCAACCAAACAAATGCTTTCTGTAATTTCCAGTTTCAAATATTTCGGGTCAATACCATATAGATTTGTCAACCCGATTAAATCTTCAACAAATGTCGGTGTGTAAAAATGGGAAGGTGAAATATTGACCGCCACTTGATATAAACGCTGATTTCTCTCTTTTCTCTTTCTGAGCCATTGAAGAACTTGTTCAATGATAAGGGAATCGAGCTCTTTGATTTGCCCAAGAGATTCCGCCACTTCAATAAATACGGTGGGTGAAACAACCCCCAACAGTTTGGAATGCCATCTGGCAAGCGCTTCGAAGCCTTCCACTTCACCGGTTCCAATTTTCACTTTTGGCTGCAAATGCACAGCGATTTCCCTATTTTGAATTGCCCGAATCAACTCGTTTTGAAGTTCCATTGTTTTTTCAATTTCGATTCCAAACTCTTCTTTGTAAGATACAATGGTATTGCCGGGGGATTTTTTGGCCACATTCAAGGCAATATCCGCAAAATGCACCAATTCATGGATATTCCCTGTGAAATAACTTAATGAGACCACGCCAATATTGAAAGAGATAAATAACTCCATTTGATTAATAATAAATGATTGGTTCTTTATTTCTGACAATTTTTTTGTATAATGCTCAATTTTATCCTCATGGCAAATTCCGAAAACAATTAAAGATGCTTCGGAAGTTTTGGAAATGATGATTTCGATATCGGATAATTCGCTGCGTATCCTCTTTTCGATTTCCTTTTGCAATAAAGAGAGCTGGGCATTCTTTAAAAAATGGATGATTTGAAGGTAATTTGTCGGCTGTATCAACAACACAAAGCCCGTTGTATTCTTCCCGATTTTCTTCTGCAATTGATTTAAGAAAAATTCGTAGTCGGTTAATCCGGAAATTGGATCTATGTATTCCAGTTGATTTGGAATCTTATGATTCTTTTCATGAAAGATCATTACATCAAATATGTGGTTTCCTTCATCATCAAAAAACGGTTGACGCAATACATCAATCAACAAAGCACTTCCATCTTTCCTCCGGCACAACACTTCCCTTTTACTGTTCCAATCCGTGGAGCCAAACTGTAAAATAGATTCAAAGGTTTGATTTTTCACATCATCTGTTATGTATCCTGTTAATTCCGTAAATATGTTATTGGCATATAAAATACGATGATTAACAGTATCTAAAACGAGGAAGGCCGTTTGGAACTGTTCGCCGATTCTGCAAAGCCAAAAAAATAAATTCTCTTTTTCCAATTTCGTTTCTAGCACTCGATGTCCCCCTTCCAATTACACCTCCACCTATATATTATAGAAAAATATGAAAAAAAAGCTACTTTTTAGTAAGTGATTTTTCTTCAAATAAAAGAAAAAGCGGAACAAAACTTTGAAAAATAACAAAAATAAATTACAAAAGCAGATTAGATGATAATATTTTATAAAAAAACTACAAAAAATTTTTTTATTATTTTTCCCAAAAAATTCATTTTTTATTGAAAATCAATGGCATTTTTGTGAACCTTCGCTTATTAAAAATTAGAAAAAATAAATTACCATCCATATTTGGATGATAATTTGTTTTCATGATATACCATGGCTATTAAATCATGATTCATATATAACATTATTCAAAAAAATTATAATTGAATAATTTTTGGGTCTTTCCCTTTTGAATTCATTATTTTTATTTGTGAAGGGACGATTTTTAATACCACCATGTTCGGATCATCCGGTCCATCAAACCAAAATCTTAACACTTTATTCCAAACTTTCTCCTTCATTCCTTCATCGGAAGACACTTCCACCCTGCCTTCAATTTCCAAGTAGGAATCTCCAAATCCTTTGCCGTCATAACCGATTAAAATGTGGGTATAAGGATTTTTTGAAAGTTCCTCCACTTTATGCGTGTCTTTTTTGGTAACTGTGTACAATGTAAAATTATCATTATAAAACGCCATATACCGGGAATGGGGCTTATCTCCCTCGATGGTCGCCATTGTCCCCACCAGATTATCATTCAATATTTTTTCTGCGATTTCTCGATCTGTTTTTGGCATAACAACCACTCCATCCGTTTTTTTATTTTTTAGTATTTCAAAAAATGATTGTTTTATGTGAATGTCATACAACTGGCAGCCAACTTTTTAAAAATTGTTCCGTTTTTGATCTGCCTAATTGGATCAAATGTTCCTTCGCTTCTTCATCCAAGTCGAATTGGGTTGCATGGACGTGCTCCACCGGAATGAATATGATGTTCTTTTCGTGTCTTCTGGAAATGTAGCGGTTATCGTGGGCGTTCATCATGGCTTTAAACAATGCCTCAAATAAATTCAATCCGTTATTTATCTTTTGGGGAGGAATTTCCGCGGCTGGACTGCTGAGCTTCAGCCCCAATAAAGGACGGATCCTTTTCCCATTATCATAGATCCACAAAGGGAAATTGCTTAACACGCCTCCGTCGACAAAAACGGAATCCCCATTCCCATTGTTTAATCTTACAGGTTCAAAGAAAAATGGTATTCCGCAGCTCATTCTTAATGCCTTGGCGACCGAAAATTCTCTCCAATCTTTTCCATACAAATGCAGATCATCGGGAAGCACAATCATCCGACCATTTGTTAAATCTGATGCAACGACTTTCAACGTTGTGTTTCTGTTATTAAGTTCTTCCCTCCCCCTCAACTCCCCCAAACCCTTACCACCACTGGCTTCAAGGCTATTTTTCTTACATTTAATCTGTAATTAAGTTCTTCCCTGAATAGGGGTAAGATTT
>NZ_JBHSNQ010000008.1:0-563 GCF_042655065.1 Ureibacillus suwonensis | reverse complement strand
TATCGGTGTTAGTCCCGTCCTTCATCGGCTCCTAGTGCCAAGGCATCCACCGTGCGCCCTTACTAACTTAACCTTACGGCTTACGATTTGCTTGCGCCTCGTAACCCTTGATGGTTTGCTTTTCTATTAGAAAAGCGTAAGAACTTTACAGTAAATTTCTTGCTTTCAATGTCGTTTATCCAGTTTTCAAAGAACAAAACTCTTGANTCGGCGGCTGGCTCCCGGAGGGTTACCTCACCGACTTCGGGTGTTACAGACTCTCGTGGTGTGACGGGCGGTGTGTACAAGGCCCGGGAACGTATTCACCGCGGCATGCTGATCCGCGATTACTAGCGATTCCGGCTTCATGCAGGCGAGTTGCAGCCTGCAATCCGAACTGAGAGTGGCTTTTTGGGATTCGCTCCCCCTCGCGGGTTTGCCGCCCTTTGTACCACCTATTGTAGCACGTGTGTAGCCCAGGTCATAAGGGGCATGATGATTTGACGTCATCCCCACCTTCCTCCGTATTTGTACGGCAGTCTCCTTAGAGTGCCCAACTGAATGATGGCAACTAAGGACAAGGG
>NZ_JBHSNQ010000007.1:0-6416 GCF_042655065.1 Ureibacillus suwonensis | reverse complement strand
AAGCTTCTCCTCCACTAGTACAACCTCCAATAAACTTAATAAACTAGTTTATTAGAAGTGTATTTGATAGTGAAAAAGTGTTCAATCCAAATGAGCGGAATCTGTTGATTTTATTTTATCGTTTACACGCCTCGGGGGATATTAATTTCTTTAAAATTTTCCATATTATTACCTCCTATTATTTGTTGATTTTTAGTATAATGATTTTTGACAATATAAAAAGTTCCAAAATTATAAAAAGTTATATGGTCAGTTGGAGGTATATACGATGGACATGCTGATCTTCCAATTGGAAAAAGAAAATGCTAAACCTTTGTATGAACAACTCTACAGCGGCATAAAAAATGCAATTATTCAAAAACAAATTGAAGTAGGAACGAAATTGCCATCTAAGCGAAAATTAGCGGAGTTTTTAAATATTAGTCAAACTACCATTGAAATTGCATATTCTCAATTATTAGCGGAAGGATATATTACATCTATTCCCCGTGTAGGTTATTTTGTTGAAGAAATTGATGAACTGCCTTACGTAGAAAAAAAACAAACGACAATCGAAATTCCCCAAAAAGAACAAAAACAATATCGATATGATTTTCATCCTGGTAAAGTTGATGAAGAATCCTTCCCTTTTGTTGTATGGAGAAAGTATGTAAAAGATATATTTGATATTACTTCAAAAGAGTTGTTACAAATGGGTGAACCCCAAGGAGAAGTAGAGTTACGAAAGGAAATCGCCAATTATTTATTTCAATCGAGAGGTATCCATTGCAAACCTGAGCAAATCGTTATTAGCTCTGGAACTGAGCTTTTATTACCGATGATTTTGCGCTTATTTGAAGATGATTTCATATTAGCCCTTGAAAACCCTGGTTACTCAGCAATACCGAGAATTCATTTAAATAATAATGCCATTCCTATTTCTGTGGATGAGGAAGGTTTAGTAGTTGATGAACTTGAACAAACAAATGCTAATATCGTCTATATTACTCCATCACATCAATTCCCGACAGGGGCAGTGCTGTCAGCTACAAGAAGAACTCAACTGCTGAAATGGGCAAGCAAAGCACCTAATCGATATATTATTGAAGATGATTATGATAGTGAGTTTCGCTACATTGGCAAACCCATTCCAGCCCTACATGGTTTAGATCAAAATGATAAAGTGATTTATATGAGCACATTTACAAAATCATTGATGCCATCACTTAGGGTTGCTTATATGGTATTGCCTCATCATTTATTAATGAAATATAAAGAAATATTTAGTTATTACTCAGCAACGGTCCCACGTTTCGTTCAACACATATTAGCCAATTTTATGAAAGATGGTCATTTCTCTAAACATTTAAATCGCATGAGGAAAATTTATCGAAAAAAACATGATAAATTAAAACATACACTAACTACTTTTTATCCTGATATAAAAATAACAGGAGACCAAGCTGGAATGCATGTGCTAATCTCGATTCCTAGCGGCAAAAATGTTGACCAACTGAAGCAAATTGCAAATCATCATGGCATCAACATTACTCCTGTAACCAATTATTTGTTAAAGCCCATTGAATATAAACATCCTACCTTCTTGCTTGGATTCGGAGGTATTCCTTTAAATCAAATAGAGGAAAGTATCCACCAATTGATGGAATGTTGGAACGTACAAAAAAATAAAAAACTCGCTAAACTATAGATGTCTTAGCGAGTTTTTTATATTAGTATATTATACATATATTTCCCATAAATATTTCCCAAGCAATATTTTTTCTTTAATCTGCATATTTCTTTTTTAATTGTTCTGAACCAGTTCCACCAATAATCATTAATACTAATGGTAAGAAATTTGAAATTACTTTAGGTAAACCATCGGGAATTGTTATATTCGTATAAAAAAATAAATTGGAACCTAGAATGATGATTTTAATGAGTATTAATAATACCCCTAGTAAAAATAAACTGTCAAAAAACGATTTTAATTTGGGGTGAGCTAATTTTTTACTATCTTGAATTACTTTTTCCTTCAAATCATTGTCACTCCTTAACATTTCATCTATTGTAATACCAAATAAATCGCTTAGTGCAATAATTACTTCAATACTTGGATAGTTCTTTCCAGTTTCCCATTTTGATACTGATTGACGACTGACATGAAGTTTATCTGCAAGATCTGCTTGTGTCCAACCTCGTTTTTCCCTTTCATTTTTTAATCGTTCACTAAATGTCATCGACGGCAACTCCTTTCTTATGTCAATATAAATTAAAAGTAGTATGAAGTAAAGAGAGCTATGGGCGCATGATGATGCAACGGATAGTTGCCATCGCCAAACGCCAATTATATACCATTTTATATAAAATTTACATTTAATTTCCAAAAGTATTAGAATATATATCAAAGAAAAAAGCTAAGAATCCACATCTAGTGGTTCCTAGCTTTCTTGAAATAAATTCTATTAGCGAAAAGTTTTAATTGCCTAATTTGTTATGAAAATAAGCCTCCTACAAAACCAGTAATGCCTCCCCAAAGATTACTGAAGAAATTACCGATTCCTTGGAAGAATAATGAGATAAATCCTGCTCGTTCAACATCGTCTGCTGTTACTACATCAACAGCCATTTCTTTACCATCGATAAAACCGTAATCAGAACCTTCTTTTCTTTCAATTACAACTTTCCCAACTACCGTCCCTTTTTCAACTTTCGCTTCAAGGGACTCTTTATCTAACACTAACTTTGGTTGATATAAATCTTTTTCTGATGTTTTTACAAGCATGGATAAAGGTTCTTTTACAGCAATTTTTACTTTATCTTCTTTTCCTTTAATGACTTTAATAGATTCTTTTCCTTTTTCAGAAAAGTCGGCTGGAATAATTTCTTGTTTTGCAAATTGGCTAAAACCATAATCGAACAATTTTGCTGTTGCATCAAAACGCGCTTTATATGAACCAACACCGTTTGAATCAACAGCATTCATTACAACTGAAATTAAACGTGTACCATTTCGTTCAGCAGTTCCTGTGAAACAGTAACCGGCTAAATTTGTTGTACCTGTTTTTAATCCGTCAACACCTTGATATTGATATACCAACCCTGGCAACATGAAGTTCCAGTTTTCCATCTTAATGGCATCATCTGTACCTTCTCTGAACGTTTTTCTCGGAATGCTAGCAGTCTCTAAAACTTCAGGATAATCTTTCAGTAAATGATAGGCAAGTTTTGCAACTGAGCGAGCTGGCATTACGTTTTCATCTTCCGGACCTGTCCCAGCAGGATGCATGCCCATTAAATCAGCATTATTTAATCCTGTTGAATTGACAAATTTATACCCTTCTAGTCCTAATTCTTCCGCTTTTTTATTCATTAGCTTTATAAACTCTGTTTCCGTTCCAGCTACTGTTTCAGCGATTGCCACTGTAGCAGCATTTGCAGAGTAAATTACCATTGCCTCATACAATTCTTGAATCGTATAAGTTCCATCCGCTCTTAGTGGCACATTACTTAATGCGCGATTTTGTGACAATTTATACACATATTCTGAGACTTTATATTCCTGATCCCATGAAACTTTGCCATCTTTAATGGCATCTAATAGAATATACTCCGTCATCATTTTGGACATACTTGCAATTCCAAGGGGTGTGTCCGCATTTTGCTCATATAAAATTTTCCCTGAATCTGCGTCAATTAATATGGCAGCTCCTACCGTCAATCCTAAATCTGTTTCAGCATTTGCTTGTGGCGTCGTTACAAACATGCTAAAAAGCAGAATAGGAATTAATAATAAGCCAATCAAAGATGTCTTCCTAGCTTTTTTCACAAAACGTACCTCCACTCATTATTATCATCTTCGCTCATTTTATCATAGATTACGTTCCCTGTGTGTGAAAGAACGATAAAAAACCACTCTTCCAACATCTACCTTGACGTTGAAAGAGTGGCCAGGTTTCATCCAATTATTGTAGAGAGTAGTTTGGAGCTTCTTTAGTAATTTGAACAGTGTGTGGATGGGATTCACGAAGACCGGCATTGGTAATGCGGACAAATTGAGAATACTCGCGCAAATGTTCCAAGTTTGGCGCGCCGCAGTATCCCATACCTGAACGAACTCCGCCGACCAATTGATGGATTGTATCAGCAAGAGGCCCTTTGTATGGTACACGTCCTTCAATACCTTCAGGCACCAATTTTTTTGCATCTTCTTGGAAATAACGATCTTTTGAACCTTGTTCCATCGCAGAAAGGGAACCCATACCGCGGTATACTTTGAAACGGCGTCCTTGGAAAATTTCTGTTTCCCCTGGTGATTCAGTTGTACCGGCAAGCAATGAACCAAGCATTACGGCATGTCCACCTGCTGCAAGAGCTTTTACGATATCACCGGAATATTTGATACCACCGTCGGCAATAATCGTTTTGCCATATTCACGGGCTACTGTAGCACAATCGTAAATGGCTGTGATTTGTGGTACACCTACACCTGCAACAACCCGAGTCGTACAGATGGATCCAGGGCCGATACCTACTTTTACCACATCCGCTCCAGCTTCATATAATGCACGAGTTGCTTCTGCAGTCGCCACGTTACCAGCGATAATTTCCAAATCCGGATACTCTTTGCGAATATTTTTTACAGTATCAATAACGCCTTGGGAATGACCGTGAGCCGTATCGATCACAATAATATCCACTTGCGCTTCCACTAATTTTTTCACACGGGCATACGTATCACTTGAAACGCCAACCGCCGCGCCAACAATCAATCGTCCGATGCTGTCTTTTGCTGCATTAGGGAACTCAATCACTTTTTCAATATCTTTTATTGTGATTAACCCTTTTAATTTTCCTTCTTCATCTACAATTGGAAGTTTTTCGATTTTATATTTTTGCAGGATTTTTTCTGCTTCTTCCAATGTCGTTCCTACAGGAGCTGTGATCAAATCTTCTTTTGTCATGACTTCTTCGATTCTCAATGAATAATCGGAAATGAAGCGCAAATCACGATTCGTAATAATTCCAACTAATTTTTGTTCTTCTTCATTATTTACAATTGGAACACCCGAAATGCGATATTTACCCATTAAATGTTCAGCATCAAATACCTGATGTTGAGGTGTTAAAAAGAAAGGATTGGTAATAACCCCATTTTCTGAACGCTTTACTTTTTCGACTTCTTCTGCCTGTTCTTCAATGGACATGTTTTTGTGGATGATTCCAAGCCCACCTTGACGTGCCATGGCGATTGCCATTTTTGACTCAGTGACTGTGTCCATTCCCGCACTAATAATCGGAATATTTAATTTGATTTTTGGCGTCAGTTGCACAGATATATCAACTTCTTTAGGCAATACTGTTGAATGCGCTGGTACTAACAATACATCGTCAAACGTTAAGCCTTCTTTGGCAAACTTCGTCTCCCACATTTCGATTATTCCTCCTAGTATAAACGAATATTATTAGTAAGATTAACAACATGTTTTCCCAGTGTCAAGAATCTGATAAATAGAAAAAGTATTCGGATTATTGAAAATTGTCTACATGTTTTTTCAAATGATGAAGTGTGTCAAACTAGCTTTATTTTGTTCTTTTTCACATTAATTATGAAAATTGCTATTGTTTGATCAAAAATGGCTTGTGAAAGTGGAGTTTTTATGTACTGTTGATTTCTGTTTTTTAGACTAAAACAGAATAGTTGTTTTTTTGGTGGGGGGATGGTGGGTACGAAACTTTCTTGATTTTCTTGTATCTTCTTAATACTTTTTATTTTTATTTAAATTCTGCCTCCATATAAAAATGAATAAACTTTCGGTCTTTCTTTGTAAAGATTTTTAGTTTTAATAAATAAAATGCAGAAAACTAAAATAGTAATTTTTATTAACTACGTCCCACTCTCGCAGGGGATTCCCCCAATTACCATCGGCGCGAACTACGAAGCACGTTGACCGGCTACTCTCGTCAGTTTCGGCGGTCCGGTGCTCACGTACCCGACGCTTGCGCTCCGTGCCGCCTCACTTCCTTGATCTTCTTGGTCCCCGTGCTTCTCGTCTACTACTAATGGTTCTTCTGCTTGACTCTTTTATTCCTGTTTCTGTATCGCGCCGAGCTGACCTCCGGTCTTTGGTAGTTGGGGGCTTATTTTGGGCAATAAAAAAACACCACTTTCGTGGTGTTTCTGCTTGCGAAGCGACGTCCTACTCTCGCAGGGGGAAGCCCCCAACTACCATCGGCGCTAAAGAGCTTAACTTCCGTGTTCGGTATGGGAACGGGTGTGACCTCTTTGCCATCATCACTTCACAAGGACTGAGAGGTTGTTCTCTCAAAACTGGATAACGGCATTGAAAGCTTTTCTTTTGGTTAAGTCCTCGATCGATTAGTATCCGTCAGCTCCACACGTCACCGTGCTTCCACCCCGGACCTATCTACCTCAT
>NZ_JBHSNQ010000006.1:0-1992 GCF_042655065.1 Ureibacillus suwonensis | reverse complement strand
TCCTTTCTTTAGAATATTTTTTGGTCAATTTCATTCTATAAAAAAGGACGATTTTTTTGTACCCTAAAAACAGAAAAAAGGGCTGAGCCGAAGGTCGATTCAATCGACTTTTCGGACAGCCCCTTTTTTATCTTTTGTCCCAGCCTCTTTTTATTCATAAAAATATCCAAAATGAATAAGTAAAATATTGTATAATTTTGCATGGAGGATGGATTTACGAATAATCAGAAAAGGGGGTTTTCAGATTGAAGATAACAATGGTTCACATCAATAATTTGGATTTTGGAGATATTGTCGGAAAAGATATTTACGCAAATACTAGATATCCGATCGTTGCAAAAAATACACCCATTACTTCCGAACTTTTGCATGTATTCAGAGCGTTCAATATTCAGGAAGTGCCAATTCTTTTTGATGAGAAGAAAAAACGTGTTTCAAATAAAAAAGTGGAGAAAGAAGAAAGCGTGATTGCCGAACAAGATAATCAACTTAGTACGTTCGGGAAGGAATATTTGGCGAATTTAGAAATATTTAAAAAGGAATTCAGTAAATGGGAAGCTGGCGCAAAAATTGACCTGATTAAAGTGAGAGAGGTCATTTTCCCATTAATCGAAAAAGTTTTGGAAGACCGGTCGTATCTTTTTGATTTGACCCATTATTCCACACCAAATGATTATCTGTACCACCATTGCATCGCTACAGGATTAATTGCGGCCACACTTGCAAACAAGCTGGGCTTTGACCGGGGAAATACGTTGCAAATCGGCATTGCTGGAGCCCTTGCAGATTGCGGGATGGCAAAAGTTCCTAAGATTATACGGAATAAAAAGGGTGCCCTTACGAAAAATGAATACGACGAAATCCGTAGACATCCGGTTTATAGTTATAACATGGTGAAAGAATTGGCCGCTTTAAAGCCTGAAATGAAACTCGCCGTACTACAACATCACGAACGCTTGGATGGCAGCGGCTACCCGATAGGAATTAAAATGGGAAGAGTGTCCCAATTGGCGCAAATCATTGCTGTGGCTGATACATTCCATGCCATGACTTGCGATCGCGTATATCGGTCAAAGGAATCTTTATTCAAAGTCATTGAAATGATTAAAGAAACGGAATTTGGAAAATTTGATATCCAGGTGGTCAATACTTTAACAAACTTAGTGGCCGATTTGCCGATTGGAACAAAGGTGGAATTAACAAACCTGGAAAAAGCGGAAGTAATTTTTGTCAATCAGTTTTACCCAACCCGCCCTATTATCAGGCTATTAAAAAATGGAGAGATTATCGATTTATCCAAACAAAATGCGCTAATGATTTCCCGAGTCATACCAAACGATTAAAAAATGATAATAAAGCTTGATTTTTTTATCATTCTATAATAGAATTCTATCTCGTGAATGATCCAAATAATTTTCATATCTGAATACTTCTTTTTCATGTCAATAAAAAGCCGTTTTCCAAGAACAAATCGTTTTTTATTAAAAGTTTTTTCTTAAAAATGATTTGTTAAAAAAAATAATTTGAAATTTTTATTGACATACATTTTGAAAATTGTTATTATAATTAAGTCGCTGCGAGGCGATAGGATATGAACCTTGAAAACTGAACACTAAAACGTTGATGTAATAATACTTCCGGTTGTTAACCCTCGTTGACAACCGGATTCGGACAAGTAATTTTTGAGCTAATCAAATCTCTTTTTNTGCCTAATACATGCAAGTCGAGCGGACCAATTAGAAAGCTTGCTTTTTAATTGGTTAGCGGCGGACGGGTGAGTAACACGTGGGTAACCTGCCCTATAGACCGGGATAACTCGCGGAAACGCGTGCTAATACCGGATAACACACTGAAGCGCATGCTTTGGGGTTGAAAGATGGTTCTGCTATCACTATAGGATGGGCCCGCGGCGCATTAGCTAGTTGGTGGGGTAACGGCCTACCAAGGCGACGATGCGTAGCCGACCTGAGAGGGTGATCGGCCACACTGGGA
>NZ_JBHSNQ010000005.1:0-981 GCF_042655065.1 Ureibacillus suwonensis | reverse complement strand
CTTTCATTTGAACAAAAACAAGCACATGAACAAGTATCAGCTAAAATCATGGTTTAAAAGGAATTTGACATTGACCTGTCAATTCCTTTCCTTTATTCTTTAACTTATGAACAAACACAAACAAACCCATGAATCAACAATTGAAGAACTGCAAGCGAGAAATGCGGAACTCAAAAAACAAAATGAAGCCTTACAGGATAAAATCAAATGGTTGGAAGAACAATTCCGCCTTAGCCAACATAAAAAATTTGGGGCTTCCAGTGAAAAAACGAATCCGGATCAACTCGAACTTCCTCTTTTTAATGAAGCTGAAATCACAGCGGATACAGAAGTGGAAGAACCTACACTTGAAACCATTACTTATAAACGGAAGAAGCATGTAGGAGGGCGCGATGCGAAACTAGAGAACTTGCCGACGGAAACGATTCACTATCGTTTAGCCGAAGAAGAGCAGGTTTGTTTGTGTTGCGGTGGAACCGTACACGAAATGAGTACGGAAATACGAAGAGAAATCAAGATTATTCCTGCTCAAGTAAAAGTCGTTGAGCATGTTCAACATATTTACAGTTGCCGTCAATGTGAACGGGAAGGAATCGAGACACCGATTGTCACAGCCAAAAATGCCAACACCAATTTACCCAAAAAGTCTGGCATCTGCATCGGCTATGGCCTATATCATGAATCAAAAATACGTGGAAGGAATGCCTCTTTATCGTCAAGAGAAGCAGTTGGAACGGTTGGGTGTGTATTTATCACGCCAAACGCTCGCCAACTGGATGATTTATGGTGCAATGAATTGGCTTTCCATTTTATACAACCGGATGCATGAGTTATTACTTGAAAACGATTTTCTGCATGCGGATGAAACTACACTTCAAGTTCTAGCAGAACCTGGACGAAAAGCGGATTCGAAGTCTTATATGTGGATGTATCGAACAGGACGAGACGTACCGCCAATCATCTTATATGATTATCAAACGA
>NZ_JBHSNQ010000004.1:0-27293 GCF_042655065.1 Ureibacillus suwonensis | reverse complement strand
GCTCTTTCTTTTTGTCTCCTTTGCAGTTTGGTTTCATGCGGAAAGGTTTGTTGGTCCGTTTCTTCTTTTTCCAACGTGATGACGGAAGGAAGAATCGAGGTGAGGCAAGCATCGATCTGCTTCTTTATCGCCCGGACAAAATGCCATCGGTCATATACTTGCAAAATACTTTGCGAAGCGTTCTGAATCCCTTTCCGAAAAGCCTGATAGCCATCACGACTGACAACTTGGATGTTTTGATGATTTTTTAGCCATTCTGATATGGTTTCCGGATAACGTTCCGGAAGTAATGCAACAGGCTTGTGCGTGCTCAGATCACAAATGATCGTGCCATAGCTGTGTCCTTTCCGAAAAGCAAAGTCATCGATTCCGATAAAAGGGGGACACCTCTTGATGAATCTCCGTTTTCCGAATAAGGGAGAGCAATACGTCATGGCTGACAGGGAGGGACAGGGCTTTCGCTACTTTTTCGCCATTGAGGCAGCTGGTGGAAAACGCGATTTTACGTAATACTTCTTCAGCTCGTAAAGTTCGGCGTCCATTTTCAGAAATCCAATCATACCGTTCTGTAAAAATTTTTGGTTCTTTGTCAAATAGTGTTGGTGAAAAAATTTTGTGACTTTCCTGGTATATGCAACCGCACAACTTAGAGGAACTTCGATTCCTCTAAGCTTTTTTCATTGTCATTAAATTTTGGGTGATCAGAATCCGAGTTTTAAAATGTCGGAAACAGCGATAGCCGAAAGAAATACGCTTTATCACCTTAATTTTGTTATTAATCCCTTCTAAAATACCGTTGTTATAATCGTATTTCATTGTATTCTCCACGTAATTTATGTATTTGTTTATGGTCTTGATGGCGGTTCTCATATAGCTGGAAACGCTGTTCCACTTATTCTTCAAGGTTTTTTTCAAGTGCTCAAAGTCTTTTGTTTTGATGTAATGTCGAACGTATTGGTATAACTCATAGGACTCCTTTAATTCAGAATCTAGGTTCATGATGTAGTGTAGAATATCCACCTCACACATGAGTTTTTTAAAGCAGCGATGATATGTATAGTTTTTATAATCGAGTTTTGTTTGATCTTTCAGAAGGAGTTTCCAGTATTTTTTCAACTTATTGTAATTCTTTTTATCCCGCTTCATGACGTTGATGCGGGTTTTATTTAAAGCTCTGCTAAATAGTTGGAGGATATGGAATTTGTCGATGATGATTTTCGCTTTAGGGAACACTTCGTGAATTAAGGAAATATAAGGACTATACATGTCGATGACAATCGTTTTTACCGCGTTTCTCGCCTTCTTGGAATACCGCAAGAAATACTCTTTGAGGACATGCAATCTCCGATCCTCTACGATATCCACAATCTCTCCCGTTTCAGCGTTGCAGAAAATAAAGGACATTGCTCCAGCTGCAGATTTAACGGATTTAAACTCGTCAAAACACAAATGCTTTGGAAGGTAGTGAACATTCGGTTGATAGTAGCTATAAAAGCTATCAATGACACGACTGACAGTGGCATGAGAAACATGATGTTTCAAGGCAATATCTTTTTCGGAGATTTTATCTTTGGCGTCTAAAGCAATCGATACTTTGGTATGGTTGGAAATACAACAGTTTTTAGCCACAATGTCGGTTTGTAAAGTAAAAGTGGAATGGCAATGTTTACAGTAATAGCGTTGTTTACGGAGTTTCAAATACGTAGGATAACCGAAAACACTCGGCATTTTGATAAGGGTCGTTTTAAATCCGTGTTTAATGATTTGATCATCAAAGACATGGCCACAGGCATCACAAGCTTTAGGTTGATACGTTAACGTGCCATGAAAGACTTTCGCTTTTACGTGTTTGATTGTTTCGATAGAACAAAAATTTTCATCATCGAAGATGATATTTTTGTCTTTTATATTGAGTAGATTTCGTATAGAATGTTGGTGAGACATGTGACACAACTCCTTTGGGAAATGTGGTTTGGCGATTACATTTTACCAGAGTTTGTCACATGTCTCATTTTTTTGCGTAAAAAATTGGTGTTGGTTGTATCCACCAACACCAAATATTATAGAGCCAAATTTTTTGGGTGCAACTGGGTTGGTCGCAAAACCATTTTCTTGTGATAAGCAGGATGGAAACAGCTTTTCCGGCAATCGGCAAATCTTGAATCATGCGTGTATATCGGCTGTGTGGACGTGTGGAAGGCACTTGGCAATGAGGACAAGGGCAGGATTCATGAGTGCTTCGAACAATAAAGGTAATGGAGGATGGTTCTTCTTGAATATCGAGAACTTTTAGGAAAGGATCTGGTGAAGACCAATGGATTTGACGATTCATCATTCATCACACCTTTTCTTTTATTATACTATAAAAGTAAAATTATGGACCTTCACCAAAATTGCGTAAGAGCCATTTTTAGTTTGCCATAAACACTCCAAAAGAGGAAAATGGTTATATATTTTTGTTTGATTTTTGCGTTTTATCGTGATTCGTTTTATTGTTTTTATTTTTTGCTTTTGAGTCGAATTCCTCTGAAATCTCCTCTGTTGGATCTTCAGGATTATTGGCGCTATTTGTTGTATTTTTGTGCAAATGTTTATATGTTTCAAAAGGGTTATGAGTTCTTTCGTTCATCGTTTTGTTATTATTTTTCAAATTGTTCACCTCCTTGCGTTTTCATTATTATTCTCAAGTTATTTGAACGATTTACATGAAACAATGAAGAAAAGCGAGAATTCATTTCCATTATAGGATTGCAAATTTTGGACAATCTAAATGGAAACAGGAGGTGAAGCAAATGTTGATCGAAAAATCCTCCGCTTGGAAGGAAGAGTTTGCTAGGCGCTTAAATGAAGATGGACCGTGGAATGACTGGACGCTGTATAAAATGGCATATGAAGTGGTGAAAGACCAATTAATTACGGATTTTTCAGGTTTGCAGGCACCTAAATTTTTGACCAATATTCAATTTCTTGATTACCAAATAGAAGCAGCCCGGACGGTTATTGAAAAAATGAATGGAAAAGCGATTTTAGCAGATGAAGTGAGGCTTGGAAAAACGATTGAGGCCGGTTTAATTTTGAAGGAATACATCTTGAGGGGGCTTGTCAAAAAAGCGTTAATATTAGTGCCTGCATCTTTGCTTACCCAGTGGGTGGATGAATTAAACGGTAAATTTTTCATCCCTGCAATTGGATGCCGAAAGAAAAATGTCCCTTTTGAACAATATGATTTTGTCGTCATGAGTATGGATATGGCAAAGCGCAGCCCGTACCGGGAAAAAATTTACGAACAGGATTTTGACATGATTATTATTGATGAGGCCCATAAATTAAAAAACCATAAAACCCAAACGTATCAATTTGTGCAAGGAATAAAAAAGAAATTTTGTTTGTTGCTTACTGCAACCCCTATACAAAATCATATTTTTGAAATTTTTTATCTTGTCTCTTTACTAAAACCGGGGCATTTAGGAAATGTGGAAAGCTTCCAATCCTACTTTAAGAAAGGAAAAAATGGATTAGCAGAAGACGAATATTTAAAAGAATTGGTTGACCAAGTCATGATTCGGAATCGCCGACAAGATACAGGCATTGAATGGGTAGGAAGGAATGTACAAACAATTCCGATCCAATTTACGGAAGAGGAACAGAAAGTATACCAAATGATTCAATCTTTAAAAGAACGCACAAGCCTTTTCAGCAATTCTTTCGCCATGACCACCTTGTTGAAAGAGATGTGTTCAAGCAAAGAGGCGGCTTATTTGACCCTCGTTAAATTGAAAGAAAAAGTTCAAAGGCAGGAAGAAATAGATTATATAGATGAAATTATAGAAAAAATGTCCAACTTAGAAATTAATTCGAAGGCTGAAAAAACCTATGAAATTATTCAAAAGGCAAAAGATAAGGTCATTATCTTTACAGAATATCGGGCAACGCAGCATTATTTGCAATGGTACTTATATCAAAAAGGCATAAAAAGTGTCTTGTTTAATGGAAAGTTTAGTAAAAACAAACGAGATTGGATGAGGCAATTGTTCCGGGATTATGCGGATGTCCTCATAGCAACAGAATCCGGCGGTGAAGGCATCAACTTGCAATTTTGCCACCATGTTATAAATTTTGATTTGCCTTGGAATCCAATGAAAATTGAACAGCGAATAGGCCGCGTCCACCGATTTGGACAGGAGCAGGATGTATACATTTACAACTTGCCATTCAAAATACCATTGAAGACCGGATTTTGGATTTATTGACAAATAAAATCAATGTATTTGAAAAAGTGGTCGGTGAACTGGATGATATTTTAACAAACAAAGTAGAGGAACGGATTTACCAATCTCCAAACTTTGTTTCAAATTTTGATTTTGAAGATTACGGTTTGGAAGGGGAACTTGGATTTACCTAATCGATTATTGAGAGGTGCTAAAAGATGTTAGCTGAACAAATCCATGATTATTTGCGCACATTTTTCACCGTCACTGGATGTGAAATAACAGAGGAAGCACCGGACTATTTAACGGTGCAATTAACGGCCGATATTGACAAACGCATTATGAATCGCCCCTTCTATTGGCAATTCGTTGAAAGTACAAAAGCAGAGCCGAAGCCTTTAAAAGTAACTTTCATCACAAAGAAACATGAAAACCAAGACATTCGCGGCGAATATATCCACTACGGCTCCATGCGAATGCATCAAATTTTTCAGGCGACAAAAGATTTAGGATGCTTTGTTCAAATGTATGAAAATATGGAAGGGGCAAGTTTATTTCCTTGGGTGGGCGCAAATTTTAAAGTTTCTTATCATACCGACCAAACAAAAGAAATGCTTTTTTCGTTGGGCATCAATTTAATCCATGGAAGTGTTAAAAGCAATTTTCAAGATTGGCTGATTGAACGGACACTGACGAAGGAATTTCCGAAAAACGCCTATTGTCTTCCTTATATTGTTTCACCAATCAGAGCCATTGAAAGATTAGAGACAGCTATTGAAAACTATATCGGTCATGATGATATGACTTGGGCGGAGGAGGCCGAGAAACGATGGAGAAGGGAACAGGAAATTTTAAATCATTTCTATGAGGGAGTCATTGAGAAACCGGAAGTCTATGAGATTGAAAAGGAAGCTCTTAGAGAACGTTTTCAGCCGCGAATTAAAATAGAAATAGTAAGCGGCGGAATTTTTTATTTAAAATAGATCGTAACAAAGGGGGCGTCTGAAAATGATATGCTCCCTATTAGGTAGACAGATGAAAAAATAAAAATTCATCTGACCTAATAGGGGGCTTTCATTATGACCTTTTACAAGTATCCTAAAGAGTTTATGTTAAAACTGATTCATTTCTATTTAATGGGTGATTATTCATTTGAAAAGCTTGCTCGTCAATATAAAATTCACCAAAGCACTTTAAAAGAATGGGTTCGATAGTATGAAGCTTTTGGTGAAGCGGTCTTTCACTTTAACTTTTCTCCACGATGCTATACAAGAGAACAGAAGATTCAAGAGGTGGAGGATTATTTATCTGGTGAATATTCTTTACTCGAATTAATGAAAAAACATCAAATTTCAGGTAGAACGATTTTAATGAAGTGGGTGAAAAAGTATACTAGTCATTGTGATATAAAAGATTCGGGTAAAGGATTGAGTAAAACAATGACAAAAGGTAGAAAAACAACCCTACTAGAACGAATGGAGATAGTCGATTTTTGCTTAAAGCACCATAAAAATTATCAATTAGCAGCCCAAACTTATCAAGTTTCTTATCAACAGGTATACCAATGGGTGAAAAAATTTGAGTTACATGGAGAAGAAGGCCTACAAGATCGCCGTGGACGCACAAAATCAGAGGCTGAATTAACGACGGAATGTCCTTTGTAAAGCAGCAACTTTTTCGCACTGGCGAATTGACGAGTTCCATCGGATTTTTTCCTTTTGTATATTCAAAAAACCAAGATTTATTTGAAAAACGTTGCCATACTTTTGTATCCTCAAGTATTTCGATATCTTCAAAAGCTCGGTCTGCCAGCAGAGGATTTTGTAGCAATACATTATAATTCCACAACATATACCCGAAGATGTTCTCCCAAAGAGTAAGAGGAGAGATGGTTGTTGTTTGGCGAAGTTGTACAATAATTTGATGGGCTTGATACAGGATTTTTGAAATGACATATTCCCTTTCATTTTCTTCTACATAGCGGAAGTCTGTAGGAGTAATGTATGTTCCGAGCGTATCCATACCATATTCATGTACATGGAAGTAACGAACATCTTCTAATTTTCCGTCCCAAATTTCATCATAAGCAGTGAGAAAATAAAATTGAGTAGCAACGAATAATCCAAAGCGACAGCTGAAATGGGATATAGCTGCCGCCTCTGTACTTGCTTGAGTAATTTCCATCATGAGCTTCAGAAAATCCTTTAGAAAAAATTCTTTATGTATATTTTCCAATGTAAATAAAGGGTTTTTCGGCTCTTCTGTAACAATACTATAGGAATTTAGGAAAGTAAGTTGTTCATATGTTAAAACGGGCATCGTATCACCTCTATGTTATTTCACTGTGTTTAACATAACATGTTTTTGCTGATTTTGTTTGGAGATGATATAGAAGGGGAAAGCCAAACGTCATTTGAGAAGTTTGGCTTTTTCTGATAGGTCTGATTTTTTTCCGATAATCGCTGTGTGATAGCTATGAAGTAGCATGCCTACGATAATAATCGCAAGACCGAAAAGTGCAATTGGATCTGGTAGAGGAACTCCAAGTATCATCATTTCTCCGATAATGACAAATACGACTTCCATTGACTGAGTTGCTTCTACTGCAGCAAGTTTTCCTTGATGATCTCGCACGCGGTCTGTGGCAATAAAGAACAACGTCGTCGCGATTACACCGGAACTAACAGCGACGATAAAGGATTGTATGACTTGGTTCATGGAAGGGAGCCCCACTGTACAAATGGCAATAACAGCTAAAATAATCCAAGCTGGCAGTGATGCAATGGTCATACCAAGCACCCGCTCAAACGCATCGATTCGACTGCCACATAACTCCATCATTTTTCGGTTACCAAGCGGATAACTAAAGGCAGCGATGACTACCGGAATCACTCCAAGCAGTAAGTGATTGAAAGTTACCTCTTTTCCTTGAGGTATTTGAATAAGCATAATACCGATTAGAATAATGCTTGAAATGAATAAGGAAGTGAGCGGTATTTTTTGACGTATGATTTTGTTATCTACGACGGTTACAAATAACGGTGCAAGAAGTACACCGGCAACAATCGTTAGCTGCCACGTTCCTGACACAAGCCAACCAGGTCCATAAGCTGCTGCAAAAGTGAGTGGTGCGTAAAAAAGAACAAAGCCCACGAAACTCCAAAGTAACCATTTTGAAGTATTTTCTCTCATTTCTCTATGTAAATTTTCAAAACCTGTTCGATAAGAGACAATGGCGATAAGGAAGGGGAGCATAAAGAAAAATCTTAGTGAAGAACTCCAAAGCCAACTTCCTCCACTTAACTCCATGGACCGATTTAAAATAAAAGTGACCGCAAAAAATAAGGCTGCAAATATGCCAAGAGTGATTTCTTTCATTATTAACACCTACTTTCTGAGAGAAAACATCGAAAAATTCTATACTACAAATATATTAACAGAATATTCAAACATGATTTATTTCGTTTCTGTCTCAAAGAGTTTGATTTCGTACTGTAATTCTCCTAGTGGACCACCATCCATCGTATAAGCAAAATCCGCACCGAAAGCTTTGACATCAAATTTATGTGGCCCACGACCGATTTCTTCATCAGGAGTAAAGGCAACTCGAATTTTTCCGTGTTTAATTTCAGGATGATTTACTAAATATTCCATTGCCGTCATAATCTCTGCAATTCCAGCTTTATCATCTGCTCCCAGTAACGTCGTGCCGTCTGTTGTAATCAATGTTTGTCCGACATAATTTTTTAAATTTGGGAATTGGTTAGGGGATAGAGTGCATTCATCGTTTAATTGAATTTCTCCGCCGTCATAATTGTCAATCGTTTCGGTTGGACATTTGTTCCAGAAAAATCTGGTGATGTATCAACATGAGCTAAAAAACCAATAGTTGGTACAGGCTTATCTGTATTGGCTGGTAATGTGGCAAATAAGTAGCCATTCTCGTCCAATGTGATGTCTGTAAGTCCAATCTCTGCTAGTTCATCTTTTAGTACATTTAATAAATCCCATTGTTTTTTCGTAGAAGGGGTTGTAAAGCTTTCCGGATCAGATTGTGTGTCGATTTTAGCGTATCAAATCAATCGTTCAATAACTTTTTCTTTCATGACGCTGCCTCCTTATTAATACTGCCACTATTGTATCATTTTTCCTTTTTTATGATGAGAAAAATGCTGTGTCAAAAATTACTATTGAAAACCCGTGGTGCTAGTTGAGTCTTAACGCTCAACTAGCCCAAGAACAACAAGCGAGTAAGCCAGTAAAATACCATCCAGTGCCGTTTCAAATCCAAAAATCGAGTTCGCTCGAATCTTGGTGATCCGATACAAATCGACTAAAATCGAAAATACGGTTTCTACCAATTTGCGTTTTCGTTTCATCCACTGTTTCCATGCGTTGGGTTGGCGATTCGCTGATTTTTTCGAACGGGCGTCCAAAAAGCGATTCGATGCTCTTCGTACAGCTTCTTTTGCAGCTTTTGGCTGATATACCCTTTGTCACCTAGGTTATACGGATGTGGAATTTGTGTCATGACGGTCTCCGCAGCCATCCGATCATGACAAGACGCTTCAGTGACGACATATCCCATCGGAAGCCCTTGGTCGGTGACCTGCAGATGAAGTTTCAACCCATAGAAAGCGATCTTTTTCGAAGCACAATAGCCAATATCGGCAATTCCACGAAACCGTTTGGCACGATACATTCGGGATGAATGACACCGATCGATCGGCAAGCTGTCCACGACCGCATACGCATGGTCTGCCCGCGTTTGGCCAGCTGGTGCCGTATCCACTTGGTCGCAAAGCTAAGCGCTCGGCAGCGATGGTTGTACCGAGAACGTTCAGGGAACAAGGCCTTGGGAAACAAATTCCCGATCACAAACTGGTGCCAAGCCCGTTCGGAAGTGAAGCCCAGCAACTTTCCAAGGACATGGATGGTGATGATGACTTCGTCTTTCTGTTTCAACCAATGACGATTTCGACGTTGAAGATGAATCTGGATGCTCGACAGTTGAGCGGATACAAAGAATAAAATCGCTGCATATTGTTTTTGAAGTTTGGCTCGATCTGTTGTAAGATGAAAGTGCTCTTGCATGGGGATTCTCCTTTTGATGTTTGGTCGCACTTTCATTTTAAGAAGATCTCATGCAAGGGCTATTTTTATGCTTATCTGATTTTATTAATTAGAATTTATTTATTTAAAATGAGGATGTCCCAAAAGCGAACGCTATGCGAACACTTTTGGGACATCCTCATTTCATTGAGAAATTTGAGATGCAACATAATCAAGATTATCGGAACTCAAATGTATCTAGAATTATAAAATATCCCCGTTCATCAAATTGATGATGGTGTTGCAAAACTAGAGTAAAAACTCGAAGTTATGCATAAGGATGCAGCATAACACATGTAGTAAATATCGATGAAATCCATACCATCGTGGCTGTTCCACCCCATCACTCTTTCGCTCGTTAAATACCCGTTCAATCCCGCGGCGAAGCCCAAACAGCCATTGGCCAAACCTCGTTTTCAAAAAGACAGGAAGAACCCGGCCATAGGCATCTTTCCGTTCCTCGCTATTTTCGGCGGTTGATGGGAGAAAGGAATAAGATTCCTGCTTGTTCGGCTGTTTGTCGAATCTTTTCGCTGCCATACGCGGCATCGCCTAACACAAACTCAATATCCCATTGCCCTAAAGAAATTACCATGGAATGGGGGGGATTTGTGTTGCACACAATTTGAAAAAGTGGGCGGCCACCGTCCACCCAATAAAAAGAAAAAGGGAGAACATACGGGGATGAGAAGAAGCAGATCCTTTGAGAGAACAAAAAATATCCAAATAATGTAAAAGAAAAAGCAGGAGGCTGTCCTCAAAAAGGTCGTTTTACCGATCTTTTGGGACAGCCTCTTTGTTACGTTTTATCAGGCCCTGCCTGATTCCACACCTTCAGTGAGGGCAAAAATTCCTTATGCTCTTACATGAGAAACCATAAATGTGGTAACTCGTCAACCTTCATTCTGTCAGATTTACCGTCGACAAACACCAAATAATTTAAATCAATTGTTTAACTGCAGAAATAGCTTCATAAACAAAATAACCCGAAAAACCAATTAACACTATACCAGCAATAATAGAACTTACTTTTATCATCGAACGGCTCATTAACTTTCTTGTAGTAGAAACAATGGTTAATAAGCCAATGTCATGTAGTAAAATTCCGGTTAACACACCCGTCCCAATGGTGATAAATTTAATTGGATTCGCCATATCATATGAGTTGGTAAGAACCGACCCGAATACGCTTAGCCAAAACACTATATTCCCTGGAGATATCGCAACAAGAAAACCATTTCTATATGAAGAAAACCAAGATTTTGTTGGCTTTTCACCTGATAATGTGATATCATGATCCGCATTTTTAATAGAATCATAACCAATTAAAAACAAAAATACTGCACCAACAATCCACATCGGGATTTGAATAAACGGTTGCTTCAAAATGGAGGCTAATCCGAAATAAAATGCTGCGATTAAAGCTAAATCAATCGTCATACCTCCTAATCCAACAGCCCAACCATGCCAAAAGCCATTCTTGAGACCTTGCTTGATCATTTCTACAGAAATGGCTCCAATTGGCATGGCAATAGAAAGGCCCACAATAACATAAGTAAGATACAATGCCATAAAACCCCACACACCTTTATAAACTTAGTATGATGTACAAATCAGTAATTCTGATTATCAAGATTTAGGATGGAATGGACATACCCCTTTTCTTGGATTATTGTCATCAGTGATTATATACTGTTTCCATTCTCTGTTGCTTTCGTCTCCATATCTTCCTAGATCCGGATGGATTGGGAGATTTTCTATCGACTCTACTTTTGATCGAATTAAATCAATAGCCTTTGGAGTAATATCAGCAAAAATTCTTCTAGGTTGAAAGATCAATATAAGGCTTTTTCCCATGTTCCTAGTAATTCTATGTTTATATGCTGGCATATTAGCTGATACAAAAATAGGTTCTCCATCAAAACAAAATTCCCAAAGTGGATCATCTGGATCAGTTGGAATATTTGCATTCCATTCTTTTTCATCATTCTCATGTAGATATTTTAAAATATTCCAAAAATAATTTTCATAGTAATCAAATGACTGTTCTGGAATTTCAGGTTGCACAAAAACAACCAAAGCATGTTTATTATGCTCATTTTCTCTTGATAATTTCAAAAACTCTCTTAATACATTCGGTAGAGGGCTTAAATCATGATTTTCTATATAAAAATATCTTAAATCGCCTTTTTTCTCAGCGATAGTTCCAAAGTGGCAAGGGAAATTCTTATCAGAAACAACTTTTTCCCAATAAGAATATTCATCTTTTATTCATTCTGGTATATTATTACCATATTTGAGATCTGATTTGGTTAACATTGAAATGGCTCGTTGCAACACTTTTCTACTCAACTCCACTCAACTCCTTGTCAAAATTCTACATTTATTTTCTATTTTTCCTAATAAAAAGTGTAGCACAAAATCTTTAATCCATAGCAAATAATTCCATAATATTTTTCACCCTTTCAATTAATTGTTGTAAACGCTAAACTAGAATCAACAGTTTTCCACAAATAGAACTCAACAGAATTCCCCAAATAAGATTAAACAGTTTCCCCACCATCAATCACTTTCAAATATACTGTTACTAGTCTATTGAAAGTGAGGAATTAGGAGTGAACAGATTTATGCTTTACATCGAGATTCATCGTTTATACAAAGAGGGATTCTCCAATAGTGCGTAAGAGCCATTCTATTTTAGTGTTTACATCATTGAATAAAGAATCGATTGTACCTTGTTTTGATATACTCACCTCCCAAGACTAATACTGCAACATCCAAGTGCCCACAGCGTTATCCACCCCCGACACAAAGGAGTCTAGCCCTTTTCCTCCTCCACAATTCTTCCGGTAGATTTATAATATCTCGCATAAGCTGTGCCAGTGGGGCCATTGCGGTTTTTGGCGACGATGAATTCCAACCGTTCGTATGGCTGTTGGGGTTGGCTCTGTTCTTCGGGCGACAGCCGTTCGTAGTAAGAATCCCGAAATAATAAGATAATCACATCCGCATCCTGTTCGATGTTGCCGGAATCCCGGATGTCGCTCATCACCGGGCGTTTGTTTTGTCTCGTTTCCACTGCCCGATTGAGTTGTGCAAGGCAAACGACAGGGCAATGGAAGTCTTTCGCCATTTTCTTTAATTGTGCGCTGATGTACGCAGTGTTGAGATAAGGATTGTTTCGATCTTCTTCGCAGGCAATGATTTGCAAGTAATCGATGAACACAATCGGTTTTTTCGTTGGGTACTTATTCATAAGTTTCCGGATTTGCGCCCGCATTTGACGGACCGTCAACCCGGCCCGATCGTCGATGTGAAGGTTGGCATTCTTCAGATTGGAAAGGGTGTCCATCCATTCGTTTTTTTGCTCTTCGCTTAAATATTTATAAGGATTGCGCATTTTTAACCGGTTGATGTTGCCGGTGAGGGCGACCAGGCGTTCAAGCAGCATTTTCCGATTCATCTCAAGGGAAAAGATGATCGGCAAATAACCCATCATGCCTGCAGCCAGCGCAAAGTGGTTCATCACGTCCGTCTTACCCATCGATGGTCTTCCAGCGATGATCGTCACTTCTCCTTGCCGGAAACCGCAGAGCATTTTGGCCAGCTCCTCAATATCGATGGGGATGAAGTCGTCCATTTTTTCTGGAAAGAACGGCCGTTCCGCCATGTTGACCAAATCCTGTTCGATGCTTGTCTCGATGGTCATGTTGCTTGTGTACAGTTGATCCAGTTTTGTCTGGATTTCTTCGATGGTCCAGTTTTCCGAGAGGGCTTCTGTCAAGATGGCACTTTTTTGCCGCTCCCGCCATGCATCCAACAGCATGTCCGCGTAATGCTCGAATTTTTCCGGATTGGCGTAGTAGGCAATGGTTGTGAGATACTGTGCCCCGGCATCTCCCACGTCCACCTCGGTCAGGAGAGTTACGTAGTCCACCGGTTTACCCGCGTTGGCTAACTCCTTCATCGCTTGATAGATGACGCGATGGACTTGGGAAAGAAACATCTCCGGCTGGATGCCTGCATCAAGGATCAAATAATTTTCCTGCATCATCGTTCCCAAAATGCTTTTTTCGAGAAGATCCGTGTTCAATTCCCGCATCTTGATCTCTCCCTCCTTAATGTTGAAGCCATTTCGGCTTTGGGGCATCTTCTCCCGCTGTAAAATCCAGTTCGATCGGTTTGTAAATGCTGGCAGGCTTTTGTTTTTTCGCTTCTCTTAAATATTTTTCAAAGTTGGGCGATTTGAATAGCGTACTCGGCCGCAAGTAAACATTCATTTTTTCGTTGTGCAGCCATTGGGAAACTTTCAAATCGATGATGCCTTGAAAATCTTCGAACGTATAGCCTTCTTCAATTCTTTTGGATATATCATCATGATGGATACGCAGAAGGGGATTATAGTTTTTATTTGCTTGTTTATTTAAATAATTAATAACTTTAATGATTAAGTTATACTGCCTTATCAAATTGGGTTGCTGCAGCTCGATTTGGACAGTGGAATCTGCCGGAATCTGGTGATGGCCGTCTACCCAATTTGCGACATTTTTGGAATGTTCATTTGCCCGATTTGAGTTGCTCGTTTTCTCACTTTGGGCATCGGCATTCCCATTTGAGTAACCATTTTGGGAAGGTGCATCAGCCCAATTTGTGATTCCCATCTTCTCATTTTGGGTACCGGCATCCCAATTTGGAATCCCATTATGCCCATTTTGGATAGTCCGTCCATGACGAAACAGGTCGCCATCCACAACGAGGTGCGAGATTTTTTCGTAATTGATCCGATACCATTTCCGTTGATTTTGCATCAATTGGGAAATGATATAACCATCCTTTTCCAGTTTTAAAAAAGTCCGAATGATGGTATTCCTGGACAAATAAGGCAACCGTTTCTGCCACTTTTCATATGTATGCACAAACCAATGGTGCCCGTCATGCACAATGGGGGATTGGAGCAGCTCTTTATGCAATAGTTCCAATATAATTGCACCATTCGCCCCAATGGTTTTGGCCAAAATCGGGGAGAATGTGAGTTGAGGACCATTGATCAACATTGTTCCGCCGCCTTTCTTGCCAATTTTTCGTAGAGATTGTTCAGCAACTTTTTCTCTTCTGGAGTGCCACAGAAATGGCAGATGCAATTGGAGTAGCCCTGCCAAGCCCTCAATCCTTTGAATGATTGTGCGAATTTGAATGCCCCATGCTCTGTCCAGAGGTAAAGGAGAGATACATATTTTAAGCTGGGCAGATGAGGGGATTCGCTCCATGCTGCAATGTCCTTTTTGGTGAGCAGGAAGTAGTCTTTTCCTTCTTTGAAAATTTCCTTATGGCGATAAAAAATGGCATAAATGCGCGCCATATCCGCATCGAAAAATTTCGCCAGCTGCTTTGTGGTAAGCACTTTCGTACCGTTGTATTCCATTTTCATCCCTCCTGATGATTTGGTGTTCTACTATCTATATACCTTGCAGAAGGGAAAAGAGGGACATAAGGGGGAATTTTTCTTAAGGATGTTGTATTAACTGATGTGGGTTGTTTTTGTTAATATAAAATTGAGATAAAGCGATTATTTCAACACTGAGGCACATACCCACTAATAATGATTGGGAGTGAGGGGTTAATTTTTTATAGATGTTCTCACACTAAGTATTTAGTTTTTCTTCGGATTTCTGATGTTTCAAACTTTTATTGAAACGATAGGACTTGCCATTCAATGGAGACAGGTTTTTGGATTAAACGTCCGGTAATCCGAGTGAGTAGTTTGAACCGGATGAACTTATTGATTGATAATGTTTTGTTCATAAAGACATTTTGAGTTCTAGCGGTCAAGACTGTAAGATGACATCTTTTAGGACATACAATTTTTTTGAAGGAGAGAAATGAGATGTATGAAAAGGATTTAAAACGGATTGTCAGTTTATTTCCAGAATTGATTGAAGAAGGGCTGTCAGTCGAGGAGGAGGAATATCCCATTCGGAGCAACCATTCTACCTATCGATGCGATTTAAAAGGAAAAGACAAGAATGGGAATACGGTGTATATTGAATTGAAGCTGGAGGCTGGAGAGGCGGTTGTCGCCCAAATGAGTAAATATGCTACGTTTGTCAAAGAGAATGGCCGTTTTATGGTGGCAGCATTTCAGTTTAAAAAAGATGTTATTCCTGTCTTGAATAAACTTGGTTACGAACACAAAGTTGTTGATTATGACAAAGCAAATCAACTATTAAAAGAAAACGAAACCAATCCCAAACTTTTCGAACGTAAAATGAAAGCTCTCCCTTCACATCCCGCATATAAGAAGACCCCGACACAACTGGTCTATCAAGATAATGAACGTGAAATCATTTCCGGCTTATTTCATGAATTGGAAAGTTTGCTTAGGGACTATGTAGAACGCGAATATCATTTACAGTTCATTGGGTTGGATATCAGAAAAAAGGAAGAACATCGCTTATTGTTTAAATCTCCAACTTCGCCTGGCGACCGGTTTGTCATCTATACACGCCCACGAGAGATGAATATCATTGAAATTCAATATGTACCTGATTTTAGTTTTACAACAGGTCATACAACAAAACGCAAAGAAGATTTTAAAGCCTACATAGATGCACATGAAGAGGAAGTCGCTGGCTTATTTGGATTCGATCAATTGCATTCAAGGACAAAAAAAGAAGTTCTTGAGCAAGGAGATCATTTGGATCATCGTAAACAAGCATGGAAAGGATTAAGTTATCGAATTGTTTCACCGATTGATGAATGGTCCAAACCTGATTTTCCTCAGTTTGTAGCAATGAAATTCATTTCATTTGTTGAAACAATATTGCCTGTTTTAGAGGATTTTGAAAAAATGAGCAATAAAGAAATGTAGTGTTCCGTTTCCAATATGGAAAACTACCCGCCTAAAAAGTCATCATAGTATTCAGGAAAGATATAAGGGGCGCAAAAGAAATGATCCAATTTTACCGTGATGCCAACTTGCCCATCAGCGAAGATTCAACGTATTATGCCATTATTGAAAAACTGGAAGAAAACGAAAAAAACGCAATGAACCAGATGATTCGTCTTTATTTCCAAAACAATGGATTCCCCAAATCATAAAAAATCGGTTGATTTTATAAAATTCCAGGAATTTATGGAACGATATTACAAAAGCCTTTCCCTGACGTCGGATTTTTATCACAAATGGCTATTCGGAGACGTCAAAATCTTGTGGGAGATTTTGACGTCTGTTGTTTGATTATGGGGGAATGCCAATTAATTCTCCGCAGCCGGTGTAAATACCCGTATATGGTGGTCCGCAATGTCCATAAATAAGTAATCGTGGCGGTGGAAAATGGCTCTTGTTTGATTATTCCATTGAAAATCATATTCCTTCACTTGATTGGTTTGGAATTTCCATATCCGCATCCGCTCTTCTTCGAGAAAGACACCGCTTTGATACGTTAAAGCAAAGCCAAGGACATTTCCCGTATGAAAAGGAATCTTGATCGATTTTTCCATTTTCAATTGGTGATTGAAGAAAATCAACTCATCCGTTGACGGATCGATGCAGGCATAAGGCTTGAATCGCGCAAATAGGGCATCGTACAAGAGATGATGGCGTAACGCGAAATATTCCAGTGAAGTGACGCCTTTACCCGGTTCCGCATAGTTTAATATATGTTTGCCAATCCCTTCGCCGAAAACCCCCTGGTCGCTGTATATACAGATAACCCCATTTTTAAAAGGGAATAAATCCGAAATACAAGGGCCGACCTTCATTTCATCCATAAATTCTCCGGTAAGCGTATAGAAGGAAAGCATCGGCCCCCGTAAAAGGCAAAAATGGTTTCCCGTCCATCGGATCATGGAATATCCGGTTGGCAAGCATAGGATGGTTTCGCCATTGAGCTGGACAAGATTTTCCCCTTTTCCTTTCAATAGCGCAATCACATCCCCTTTTTTGCAATCCGCATCGAGAATTTCGTAATTGGTTGTGAAAACGATTTCTTCCATTATTTGCATAAACTCAACCATCCTTTTTATGAAAAAATGAGTATTTAGTTTGATGAATCGAACAGAAAGATGCCGAAAAAAAATAACAATTTGTATAATGTGTAAGTTCCGACAATCTTTTCGGTTAAACGGGTTTTGGAAATATCTTAGATATTCCATATTTTGTTGTTTTTGTATTATCGTAGTTATACATAGTTTTGCATAAAAAGAAAAATTAAACTAGCCTGAATCAAAAACCGCATCGTACACAATAACACGAACACAAAAAGTGGGTGTAGAGATGAATCAATACAAAGATATATGTTCACCAACAAGGTTTGATGTTAAAAGATATGATACTCAAAAAAATCCAAGAGAATCCGGGCTTGGCAATAGAGATTTACGTCATTACCCCATTTCGAAATGTCGCATATCAGTTAATTAAATTATTGAATCAAATCCATTTTCCGATCCGCGAAGATGGCAAGGTCATGAATATCGGCACCATGAAGCTGTATGAACTGTTTTATCCCTGAAAGAAACGCAGCACGAAAGCCTTCACTTGAGGATGTTGATCTTGTGCAAATTGGGTTTGTGTTGATGCGTTTTTTCATCCCTGCCTGGTTTCATGATAAAAACAGGTTTCTTTTTGGAGATTATTACCTTTCTGTTTTATAATGATAAAAAAAGGAAAGAAGCGGGGGAAAATCGATGAAATATCTGGTAACCAGTGCCACTGGCGATTTGGCGGGAAGAGCGGTAAAGCATTTGAAAAATTTCGTGCCGGTTTCGGATATCGTGGTGACGGTGCGCTCAGAGGAAAAAGCCGGAACTTTCAGAAAGCAAGGGCTTGAAGTGCGCATTGCGGATTTTTTGGACAAAGAATCCTTGGTGAAAGCATTTCAGGGCATCAACCGCGTCCTCTTTGTCTCATCCAATGATTTGGCGACACGGAAACAGCAGCATCAAAATGTGGTGGAAGCGTTGAAAGAAGCAGGGGTGGAGTTTGTGGTTTATACGAGTGCGCCAAATGCCCAAAACAGCACGCTTATTGTGGCGCCTGACCACAAGTTGACGGAGCAGCTCATTATGGAGTCTGGCCTGGATTATGGATTTGCCCGCAACAATTGGTATTTGGAAAATGAAACGTTCATGCTGAAAGCGGTGAAGAATGGGGCGCCTTTCACATATTCCGCCGGTGAGGGCAGGGTTTGCTATGCCTTGAAGGAAGATTATGCGGAAGCGGCGGCCCGCATTTTGGCCGGGGTTGCGCCTAAGCAAACTATTTACGAACTCGGCGGCGAACTGATCACTTATGAACAGTTGGCGCAAATCGCAAGTAAAGCGATTGGCCGGGAAGTTGAGACCGCATCAGTTTCAGATGAAGAGTATGTCAAAGCGTTGGTGGATTTGGGCTTGCCACCGGAAGCGGCGCAATCCTCTGTCATCGTCCAAAAAGATATCCGCAACGGATTGTTGGATGTGCCAAGTGACGATTTGGAAAAAGTGTTGGGCAGAAAGACGACGCCGTTTGACGAGTTTATTCGGGCATTATGATGATTGTACGTTGGAGAGAAATGGAAAGCCACGGATGTTGTTTTAACATTCGTGGCTTTTTATCAGTACGTACACAGGAAAAAGTTGCGCACTTTTCGCTTCATCTCTAAATGAACAGTCTAGCGGCCTTTATGCTTTTGTTTCGCTTTTTGTTTTTTTAATTCCCATTTTCTTTGTTTAAGTGCTTCGTTGCGTTCTTTTTGGAGTTTCTTCGTTTCCCGTTTGCGTTGCTCGATTTCTTTTTTTATTGCTTCCTGCGCCTTGGTGGAAATCCCGCTTTTTTGCATTTCTTTGGCGACTTTCCGTTGAAGGCGTTTCGGATTCACTTTTTTCTTCAGCTTTTTCCGATCGGCAATTCCAATTTGTTTCCTGCTTTGAATGATTTTAGGCAACCGATTATTCACAAATTCCCATACTTCCGTATCATTGGGCTCTGTGCCGAATACGTAACGATACGCCTTTAATCTTCCGTTTTCGTGATATTCAATCACTCCAATCCAAAACTGGCCATCATAATAAATCGTCAATATCATGACGACTCCCTCCTCTAAAAAATGAATCATGGAATGATGGACAACCCGAGGAAGGGAAGGTTACTGACATCAATATGGCGATTGATGCATCCGGACTACCAACCGGATTGTGTTTTTTCATTCCATTATTTATGATAACAGTTACAACGAAATAAAAACAAACCCCAATTTCAATGGGTGAGGAGCCGTACATATGGAAAAAAAGATGATTGAAACAGAGAGATTAATTCTTAGAGAAATGACAGAACAGGATTTTGACGCATTGTTTGCCGTTTTGGGAGACCCCGAAGTGATGCAACACTATCCGAATGTTTTTGATGAAACCAAAGTGAGGGAATGGATTCATCGGAATATTGAAAGATATGAAATTTTCTCTTTTGGATTGTGGGCGGTTGTATTAAAAGAAACAGGGGAATTAATTGGAGATTGCGGACTGACCATGCAGCAGATTGGCGGGAACATCAAACCGGAAATCGGTTATCATATACGAAAAGATATGCAGAGAAAAGGATATGGAACTGAAGCCGCAAAAGCGGTGATCGACTGGGCTTTCACAAATACTCCGTTTCAAATTCTTTATTCATATATGAAGCACACAAATGCCGGTTCATATCGTACTGCGATTTCGGCGGGAATGAAACTGGTGGAGGAATTTCCTGATAAAGTAAATGGAATCACAAAGGTTTATGCAATTACAAGAGAAGAATGGATTGCTTTGAAAAAGGAATCCATTCTTTGCAGTGTTGAAACTCAATCGCAATTATGAAAGGAAAGAGTCCTATGAATATCGGAACAATCATCTGTCTACTACTTGCAGTGGTCTTTGGAATGATCTCGATGATTTTTGCGCTATTAAAAGAAAAAGGCGCAATGCTCATTAGTGGATTTAATACGCTGTCCAAAGAGGAACAAGCAAACTATGATCAAAAGAAAATGAGCATCGATATGAGAAATTCCCTTTTTCTTTGGTCCATCCTTTTATTATCAGGGGCCCTTTTCGGATATTTTCTCAGTCAGTATGGTGCATTCCTCGCCATTGTCATTTGGCTGATCCTTTTTTTCAAAGATGTTCATCTTGATCCAAAAAAAGCCTTTAAGAAATATAGGAAACCATAAAATTTCCAAATGTATAAATTGAGTAAATCGGGAGAAGATTTTTTTATAACAACCAAAGGAGCAGTTCAATGGCGAGCCGCTCTTTTTTATTTGAAAAAATTTTAATATTATGATTATGAATAATCATGTTTGAGTATTTGCGGTAATAGTATTACAATCGAAACATAGTCAATTACGACTATAGAACTTAATAAGAATCTGATGGAAAAAAAAAGTCCATCATTGCGATGTAGTGAATTGAAAAGGGGATAAAAACCTTTCTACCACGCTTTAGGCCGCAAAAGATTTTTATAAAACATCTGTAAAATATCAGGAGGAAATCACAATGATCGTTGTCACAAATAAAATTAAAACAAAAACAGGTTTTGCGGAAAAATGGCACCATTTTTTACAAGACCAGGGGCTTTACAAGAAATGGAAGGTTTTGTGAAAGTGGAAGTCCTCATTACAAAAAATCTTACAGAATACGATGAATTGAATGTCAATATGTATTGGGAAACAATCGAAGACTTTAACCGCTGGAGAAAAAGTGATGCATTCAGAGAGGCCCATCGAGGACCGGAAAACTCCAGTGAGGTATCTCCAATTTTAGGTAGTGAAATTATCATTTCAGAAGTTGCTTCCACTTTGGAAAAAGCATAATGAAATTACGGGAGGTCAGGCGGATTCTTTCTGCCTGGCCTCCCGATTTTTTTCACCTCAATGATCCGGGGCATGGCCTGGAAGATGCCGGTTTCCATTATGTCAAAGCAAGTTAATAATTTACAGCGTGCACAAAATGGATGGTTTCAAATGCCTGTAAATCATCATCCCGGTTCGCAAAATACCGGTCTTGTAAAGCGGTTGTCATCCTTTTCACCTCAAAAGCCTTGTCCTTATTTGCTCAACACTAATCGGGGGATAAAGAACCTCCTTCTTATTCATCCTATTCAACCATCATCGGAATCATACATAGAAAACGAGTATTACAGAATTCTTTAATTAGTTTGTTCCTTCACGCAAAGTGCGCGTTTATTCAGTAGAAAGCTCATTTTTGAAATCATTCTTTAAAACCGTTTGATGTATTGATAAGCTGATAATGGAGATCTTTGAAAGGAAGTTAGGCTTTGAGTAATTTCGCTGGAAATCGAAATAAATGGAAGAAAATGATCGAGAGAAAAATACGATATGATGCGAAAGTGGTTGAGTATAAATGCCATTTACTAAATTCCCAAAATCGCCGTATCGTTTTATTTCATCTGATAGAAGAACCTTTTACCATTAAAGTGGATGATTTTCAACTGACCATTCCGGTGGGGAGTTATACAACTGCTTATTATTGGTTGGATCGTCCATATAATATGTATTTTTGGAGAGATCATTCAGGACATTATTTAGCTTCGTATTTTAACATTGTAAAGAATACAAAATTCGAAGAGGGTATGGTCGTATTTGAAGATTTGATTATTGATGTCCTGGCGCTGCCAAATGGGGAGTATTTTATTTTGGATGAAGAGGAATTGCCGGAACCCTTTGAAACATTTGAGAATGGCTTCGCTAAAGGGGCATTGGAAACTTTATTAAGTTCGATCGGCGATGTCCTCTCGCAAACTATTGCGGAATCCCAAAGTATTTATAGCCATAAAAAATTTATTCCCGTATTAGAAAAGGGGTATAAAGAGCTTTTCTGCTAAGTGTTCTATCGTTTGATTACACCGGATATTGCCGGCATACACAGACTAGGGTGTCCTATTTTAAATGAAAGCGGGAGTTCCAAAAGCATAATCTTTAAGAACTCCCTCCGCCATCCATTAATTCGCCGCCGTACTTTTTTCTTTCTTTTCTTCTTTTGCCTCCTCCAGTTTGAATTCTTCCGCCACTTCATCGACAATGTGTTTTGTCGATGATTTGAATTCCCTCAACGTTTCGCCGACCGCCCTTCCCAATTGCGGCAGTTTTTTTGGCCCGAAAATGATCAGGGCAATCACCAAAATGACAATCAATCCAGGTACACCGATATTTGGCATCCACAATCCCTCCATTCGATATTCATTAACTTTATGAGCCGCTTTGATTCATCACTTGTTTCATATTTCTTCTCTTCATCGACCAGCCGGAAATGAAAATGCTGATTTCAAACAATAGCAATAACGGAATAATAATCAAAAAATCTGAAATAAAATCCGGCGGCGAGATGGACACGCCGACCACCACCAAGATGAAATAGGCCACTTTTCTCATCCGCTTCAATTTTTCCGGTGTCACGATCCCCACATTCGTTAAAAATAAAATCACGATGGGCAATTCAAAAACGGCGCCGACAGGAATCGTCAAATTGAACAGCAAGGAAAAGTACTGATTGATTCCATAGGTTTCCGTCGCCCCAATGGATGTATTAATTTTTGATAAAAAATCGAGCATCATCGGAAATAAAATGAAATAACTGAAACTGATGCCCACTAAAAATAGGAGAAACGAGGCCGGGATGAAGGTCATTGTGTATTTTGCTTCCCTTTCTGTCAAACCGGGTTTTACAAACAACCAAATTTGAAGCAAGGCCATCGGTAAGGTGACCAAAATCGCCAAAATAAACGCACATTTCAGGTAGATCATGATGCCATCCGTATAACCAAACAGATTCCATTCCACTCCAGCCGCGGAAGGTTGATTTTTCAATAGTTGAAGCAGGTTTGGTGCAAACCAGAACCCTACCGCAAGCGATCCGATAAATAGAACCGTAACGAGGATCAACCGCTTCCGCAATTCCTCCAAATGGTCAATGACGGTTTGTTCTTTTTCTTCCATCATTTTCTATCACCCGCTTTAAATTCGCTTGAACCAGGATTTAATACATTTAATGAATGGAAGCGCTTTTCTATTCATTATTCATTTTGAAATTGAAATTTTTTTGAATTTTTAGGTCATACATAATACTTCCAATTACTAAAATAGGAACTGAACAGTAGTGTAAAAGGAGTGGTTCGGAAGGGGAGCGGCTTCAGTTCGTTGGAATCGTGCAGGTAGTGGATTTCATGAACCATAAGGTGAAGAAAAAGGGGGGTATCTGTTTGGTTTCCAGAAGAGAATTTTTGAAAGGTGCAGGATTGGCCATTGGGGGCATGGCACTGGGCGGCGGGATCGTAGGAACGATCGCTGCGAATATGTCTTCCTCCAAGGAAACGCCAAAAGGGGATCACCACGTTGAGACAACCGAGTATAACAAAGCGCTCATGTTTTTTACCCCAACGGAACACGCCGTAATCGATGCGGCGGCGGAGAGGATTTTCCCGAAAGATGAAAATGGCCCGGGAGCAAAGGAATTATTGGTTTCTTATTTCATCGATCATCAGTTGGCGGGTGCCTGGGGGACTGGTTCCAAAGAATATCGGCAAGGACCTTTCTATCCGGGCGAACCGACCCAGGGGTATCAAGGGCACTTGAACAAACAACAAATTTTCCGATTGGGCATTGAAGCTCTCCAAAACGAAGCAAAGAAACGATTCAACCAATCTTTCACCAGCTTGGAAGGTTCACAGCAAGATGAGATTTTACAAGCTTTTGAAAAAGGGGAAGTCGAAATCAAAGGGGTTTCTTCATCCTATTTCTTCTCGCTGTTGCGCAGTGCGACTTTGGAAGGCGTGTATGCCGATCCGTTATACGGTGGAAACCGCAATATGGAAGGATGGAGAATGAAAAAATTTCCGGGACATCAAATGAGTTTTGCAGACATTATCGATAAAGACGAATTTGTTGTGATTGAACCGCAAAGTTTACATTCCCAACATCATTCATGAAAGGTGATTGTGATTGGCGAAAGAATTGAAAAAAACGGATGTCGTGCTTGTCGGAATGGGATGGACAGGTGGAATTTTGGCAGCGGAATTGTCGAAAAAGGGATATAAAGTCGTCGGTTTGGAGCGGGGGAAAAATCAGACGCTTGCCGACTTTCAAATGATGCATGATGAATTGCGGTTTGCCCACCGATTCGAAATGATGCAGGATCTTTCAACAGAAACCGTTACATTCCGCAACAATCTTAAAATGCGGGCATTGCCGATGAGACAATACGGTTCCTTCCTATTGGGGAACAATGTGGGGGGTGCCGGAACGCATTGGAACGGACAAACCTTCCGTTTCTTGCCATACGATTTTGAAATATATACAAAAACCGTGGAACGGTACGGAAAGTTCAAAATACCGGAAGAAATGACGTTGCAGGATTGGGGCATCACCTATGATGAATTTGAAAAATATTACGACCAGTTCGAAAAAGCGATCGGCGTTTCAGGAGATGAAGCTCCATTAGGCGCACCGAGATCCAATCCATTCCCGACTCCTCCCATGAAGAAAACCCCAGCCCTCGAATTATTCTTCGAAGCAGCGAAAAAATTAAACTTGCACCCATACATGATGCCTTCCGCCAATTTATCCGAAAACTACACAAATCCGGACAACATCTCGCGTCCCGCTTGCCAATACTGCGGTTTCTGCGAACGTTTCGGCTGTGAATATGCCGCAAAAGCCGATCCGCTGAATACGGTGATTCCGGTTGCGTTGAACACAGGCAACTTTGAATTGCGCACGCACGCCAATGTGGTGGAGATCCTCCATCAAGATGGAAAAGCGGTTGGAGTCAAATATATTGATACGATCACAAGGGAAGAATATATCCAACCTGCGGAAGTGGTGGGCATTACGAGCTATGCGTTAAATAATGTGAGGCTCCTGTTGATTTCAAAAATGGGCAAACCATATGATCCGAACACGGGTACAGGGGTGGTCGGCAAAAACTACTGCTATCAAACATTCGGCGCATCCGCACAGGGCTTCTTTGAGAATAAACAATTCAATTTGTATGCCGGCGCAGGAGCATTGGGGGCTTGTCTTGATGATTTCAATGGCGACAACTTCGACCATTCGGATTTGAACTTCCTCCACGGGGCCAATATTTCCATCACCCAGACCGGCAGAAGACCGATCGCCAACAATGCGACGCCTCCTGGTACGCCATCCTGGGGCGCGGAGTTTAAAAAACAATCCATTAAATATGCCAACAGTGTATTAAGCGTCGGTGCCCAAGGAGCAAGTTTGCCATACCGGCACCATTATCTCGATTTGGATCCGACTTATAAAGACGCTTTCGGCCTGCCGTTATTGCGGATCACCTTTGATTTTGAAGAACAGGATCGTCAGCTGGTGGCGTATTTAGGGGAACAAACGGAAAAAATCATGAAAGAGATGGGCGCGGACATTATTCAAGCAGGAAAAACGTTGGGGCCTTATAATATCGTTCCTTATCAATCCACCCACAATACCGGTGGCGCCATCATGGGGTCCAGCCCGGAGACGAGTGTATTGAATAATTATTTGCAAATGTGGGATTTTGAAAACGTCTTCATTCCGGGGGCCAGCGCATTCCCCCACAACTCCGGCTACAATCCGACAGATACGGTGGGGGCATTGGCATATCGCGCGGCTGAAGGAATTGATTTATATCTGCAAAAGGGCGGATTATTGGTTTAATGTTTTGAATGAGGCGGTGATTGTTTGAGTCTACCCTCCATTGGAATACCGGGACTCATCATTATTTTATTCATAGCCATCTTGTTATTTGGCCCAAGTAAATTGCCCCAATTGGGTAGGGCAGTCGGGGAAACCTTAAGGGAATTTAAAAATGGGACAAAGAAAATCGTGGAAGAGAATCAAAGAGATGAGTAAGATGGCGCGGCTACCTGGAAACGGCCAGTTTTCCGGGTGGCCTTTTTCGTTTTCAATGGATTTGGATGAGGGGAAGGCAGTTTCAATTATAGAGTTCCCTTCATTCGTGCGTATATAAACTTAATTGGTGCGGATGGTACAGCATTTAGTTCGGATAAAGTATCGATTCGTGCGTATGGTAACCCCTTTGGTGCGGATAGTGTCTTAATTGGTGCGGATGGTACAGCATTTGGTTCGGATAAAGTATCGATTCGTGCGTATGGTAACCCCTTTGGTGCGGATAGTGTCTTAATTGGTGCGGATGGTACAGCATTTGGTTCGGATAAAGTATCAATTCGTGCGTTTGATAACCTCTTTGGTGCGGATAGTGTCTTAATTGGTGCGGATGGCACAGCATTTGGTTCGGATAAAGTATCAATTCGTGCGTTTGATAACCCCTTTGGTGCGGATGGTACAGCATTTAGTTCGGATAAAGTATCGATTCGTGCGTATGGTAACCCCTTTGGTGCGGATAGTGTCTTAATTGGTGCGGATGGTACAGCATTTGGTTCGGATAAAGTATCAATTCGTGCGTTTGATAACCTCTTTGGTGCGGATAGTGTCTTAATTGGTGCGGATGGCACAGCATTTGGTTCGGATAAAGTATCAATTCGTGCGTATGGTAACCCCTTTGGTGCGGATGGTACAGCATTTAGTTCGGATAAAGTATCGATTCGTGCGTTTGATAACCCCTTTGGTGCGGATAGTGTCTTAATTGGTGCGGAAAGTACAGCATTTAGTTCGGATAAAGTATCAATTCGTGCATATGGTAACCCCTTTGGTGCGGATAGTGTCTTAATTGGTGCGGATGGTACAGCATTTGGTTCGGATAAAGTATCGATTCGTGCGTATGGTAACCCCTTTGGTGCGGATAGTGTCTTAATTGGTGCGGATGGTACAGCATTTGGTTCGGATAAAGTATCGATTCGTGCGTATTGTCAAAAATTACTTAATAAAACTTACGTTTTTGTTGATATAACTAGTTTTATATAAAAAAAACTTGCCACCCCCTTAAAATTAGGGTATTTATGAGGTAACCACACACTCAAAAATCCCT
>NZ_JBHSNQ010000003.1:0-3486 GCF_042655065.1 Ureibacillus suwonensis | reverse complement strand
TTGGTGGTCAAGGCATCGACAATATGAATGAGATGCTTGATTGTAAACTAGCACATTATTTCAGAATCCCTTTTTCAAATTATTTCAGGCGGATTCGGAAATAATGTGCAAAATTTTTGCGGATTGTTCCGGATTTTGCACATTCTTTCGGAACGTTTGCACGCTCTTTCAGATGAAGATTTCCAGCGCGCCTGATGGACCTATGGAAAAGAGAAAGCACAAAAGAGGCCGATTCGGCCCCTTTCGTGCTAATACCCCATTTCCTCTGCGGCCATGCGCACCACTTCTTCGTCAATGGCGTCCTTTTTCAGCTGATACCCGTATAACAGGCACGTCGTGGCCAACGTGTTGATCACCCGAGGCCATCCCCGCGACTGCAGGGCAATCGCCTCTAACGCCGATGGGGTGAAGATCGGATGCTTCGCCCCGGCCTGTTTCATCCGATGTTCGATGTAGCCCGCCACCTCTTCCTTCTCCAGCGGCCCCATCCGGTATCGCATGATGATCCGCTGGTCGAGAGGGCGGTGCTGATTGAGCCGCAGCTTCCCCTGTAAATGGGGCAGCCCGGCCAAAATCAAGACAAATGGGTTGGTCGAATCCATCTCAAAGTTGAACAAGATCGCGATGTCCTGTAAAAATGCATCCTTCGCTAAATGCATCTCATCCAAAATGAACACCGGCGTGATCCGCCGTTCATGATACAATCGCTCGATCGCCTGCTGGATTTGGCGGAAGAGGTCTACCTTGCGGTACTTCGGTTCCTCTCCTAATCCCAAGGCCAGTCCACGGTAAAAATCCATCACGCCTCCGGTGGATAACGGAAAGTAGACGACATGATACAATGATGGATTCAATGACTCTTTCAGCGCCCGAAGGGCGAACGTCTTGCCCGCCCCCGGCTCTCCGATCAACAGCCCGATCCCCCGGGTTCGTTTCACGTACTCCAGCGCCCGCAACGCTTCCTGAAATGACGCCCCTTGATACGCCTCGGACGGGTCTGTTTCTTTCGCAAACGGCTCCCGCGAAAGGGAGTAAAACGATTTATACACTGTGTTCTCCCTCCTTCGCCGGAATCGCCGCAAACGGGGACCGATGGCGTTTTACATAGGCATTGTCCTCCAAACGCACCCGAATGGCTTCCGCCACCCGTTTGCCCTCTTCGTACACATAGACGCCTCGTTCGTCATAGCGGAGCTCAATCGATTGCCCAATGAACCGAGGCGGCACTTCGTATAGCTGTTTATTCAGGGTGATTGTGCCATCGGCTTTCACCTTGCGGTGCTCCCGTTTCAGAAAAATCGCATCCAGCCAATCGCCATCTTCGATGAACGACACGAGATGCACTTGCGATTGAAACACCTCATGCGGCGTTTTTCCGTCCAGTGAGGCGTGCGGTTTTCGATGATACTCCTCTTCAAGCCACTTCCAAAAACGCTCGTTCAACTCGTCAAGCGATTTCGGCGGATTCAGCTCCAACAGTGGATAAAACCGTGTCTGTACGGTGCGGAAGAACCGTTCGATTTTTCCCTTGCTTTGCGGGTCATACGGCTGGGTGTGGATGAGCGTAATTCCCATCTCGGCGCACGCATACTGCAGCACCTCGGACCGATAAATTTTCCCGTTGTCCGAGTAAATGCGTTTCGGCTTCCCGCAACGAAGCACCGCTTCCTTCGTGACGATCCGCAGCCCGTCAAACTTCTCCGAAGGGAAAAATTGGGCATATGGCACTAACCGCGAGCAGTCATCGATATACGCGATCAAAAACGTTTTCTGGGCTTTCCCATGGACGCGAATCGTGGGTCCATGGGATAAGTCCCCTTGCCATAGCTCATTGATCTGGTCATACGCAAAACGCTTTCGCTCCGGCATCGGCAAGATTTCTTTTCCCACCAGGTTGTGTTTTTTCAACAATCGGTATATAGTAAAGTAAGAGGTATGATTTTCTGGGATTTCCCCCTGCTCGATCAGGTGTTCGTAGAACACCGTCACGGGCATGGTGGGATGTTCTTTTCTTAGGGCTAAAATATGATCCTCATCATCGGGCGACAGACGCCTTGAGTGGCCGCGGTCCGAACGGCGCTTCGGCTTTAAGGCGTCAAAGCCCCCTTTTTTGTATCGGGTGCACCAATCGAGGATCGTCTTGGCTGCGATTCGTTTGTCTCCCTGGTGGGGAACATGGTGCACTCGCTCGCTCACCTCTTTCAGATACGTCTTCGGTTCCACCTGCCCATTCACCAACGGAGCGATTAGCCCGTACCGAAACAGGGCAATGTCGTGTCTCATCGACTCATTCATTCAAATCTCCTCCTTGTCTCACTTGGAATCAGGACCGTTCCGGTCCGTCTGCCCTTATCGTACCGAATTGCTTTTTCTCCGTCGATAGGAAAGGTTTGTGGGAACCGAAACTATTTCCAATTTAGGGTATGTATGTAAAATCAGGATCCCATTTAATTCGCAAAAGGGTGTCGGAATCCGCCCTCCCACATCTCTCTGATGGCCGAATCAAGACCGTGTTCCTCTAACGTCTGGATCCACCAAGAAGCCCGTTCCTTTTCTTTTTTCACGATAGGGCCTATGATCCTCCACCGCCTCGCAAAAAAGCTGTGAAGGCTTGATAGGTTTCGGTAGAACCGTCGGACATAAAAGATGATGCCGTCCTTTGTCGGGAGAAACGGAGCCTGGTTCGTCCTTTCGGTCAATCCCAACTGCTCTTTCACGACTTGCCATATGGCGGACAACGTATACTGAAAATACGGGAGGAGAAAGGAAGGCAGCACACTCACCGTCTTCAAGCATTCCCGACAGCGATACCGGACAATCCAAATGCGATAATCACCATGTGGGGTCAATGCGTTTCGCTCATAGTAACCGTGGCGGTGCAACGGGCGCTTGGCCCGGCAATGCGGACACTTTTTCAGAAGAGGGAAGTCGTTTTCTTTTCCACGCTCTGCATACGTTTGGACGTCAATGCCAAAGTCATGAAATTGGATCACGTCCTCCTCCCCCTCCTATGAACCGATGGATTTTCTCTTCCGAAATAATTCACAAAAAATTTAGCACATTCTTTCAGAAAAGGGGAGAGGGNCGACGTGCATCGGTGAACTACCCCCACTTAATTTTCTAGCGAAAATTTGAAGTGGGGGCTTCCAAAGAAGTTTGACTGCTTCAAGCAATCCTTATTCTTTGAGGCGTGTCCACTTCGCCGCTAGAGCATAAGACACTCAGGTCTACAGCTTTACTTTTCTTTAAGATGTTTAATGCGCCATTGACATCAGCATTCATTAGTTTGCCAGACTTTGTTCGATACAAGCCGCGCTTAATACGTTTGCCGCTGAACTTATATTCTTTTGGATTGTCGGCATTATATTCAGGAATCTCATCGCCGTCAAAAAAGCTGGCTTGAGACGTATAGGATTCTTCCTGTTTCAAGAATTCAATGCCGTAAAATTCACAAAGATATTCTAGTTTTTCTTTTATGTTACCGAG
>NZ_JBHSNQ010000002.1:0-895 GCF_042655065.1 Ureibacillus suwonensis | reverse complement strand
AACCGTCCGGCCTTCCGTTTGGCCTGTTCGATCCGCTTGGACTTTGTTGAGGCCGAGGCCGCCGTTCGGGTCTCTTCTTCCTCCACCAACTGCCCATTTCTCCGCCAAATCCCGTCGATTCGGGCCGCCATCGCCCTCAGAAACGCCCGAAGCCCTTGGTCTTTCCAGCTGCGGCGGGATTTCACCCGATGCGCAAACCGGCTCATCACGCTCTCGGCGTGGCCCATCGGACGCATGCCGGTCGTCTCCACCCCTTGCTCCGACAGCCACTCCCGATAGTCCCGGATGCATCCCGGCATCGACTCGATCCGGCGAATCAAGGCGGCCAGCTGTTGTTCTTTGCCTTCGTCCCCCAACGTGCCGACCGCGCTGTTCAGCTCGACCAAAAGTCCTTCTTCGTCTTGTTTCGCCAGCTTCCTCCGCACCTCCCGCCAACGCGGATGGCCGGACAGACACTGACGCAGCTCCCGCGCCACATGAAATCGATCCAGCTGAAAGCACGCCCGCTTCCCAAAATACTCCCGGCAGGCCGTGATCCACGACGCCGCGTCGCCGTTGATGATCAAAAGGTCCCGGCACGGATCATAGGCATATTCGTTCATCAGCCACTCTTCAAACCGTTCCCACACGTCTCCCGCCCCTTCATGGAGGTAGTGGCGCCGGTTCACGAGCTCGAGCTGCGAACCGTTTCGTTTCCATCCCTCGTGAACCGCCAGGATTTTCTCTTCTTTCGCCCGTTTCCCTTTCCCCTGGCGGGAAATGAACAGCCCATCCGCCTCCACAAATAGCACTCGGCCGTGCCGTTGGGAAACAGGGCGGTGCAGCGAGACAGGGGCCTCCAGCACCAGTTGGCGAATCGCCTCGTGGCTTAGGACCGCATACCCCACGATCGACT
>NZ_JBHSNQ010000001.1:0-1374 GCF_042655065.1 Ureibacillus suwonensis | reverse complement strand
TCCGAAATGATCCCCGACGAGGGTTGCGAACTTTTGTTCGCGACGCTCGTCGGGGCCACCAAGCGAAGCGCGGTAGAAAAAAGCAAATGTCATGCAAAAAGGACTCTCTCCCTGCTATGATGGTGATTGTCAACATCAACCGAAAACAGGAGGGAGAGAGTCCATGAAACATCTTACCACAGAATGGCCTTTATTAAAAGAGCTGGAGGAACAATTAGTCAGAACTCTTCAAAAGGTGTTCGCTGTCTTGTTGGCGACCCTTTTGGAGGAGATTGATCAACAACTGGCGGAAGCGCGGGACAAGCGCCGGTATCAGCTGAAAGACAAACGGCCGACTACGATCCAAACGCTGTTTGGAGAAGTGACGTTTCGACGGAACTACTACTATGACCGGCAAACGGGGAACTATACCTTCTTGCTGGATGCCGAACTGGGCTTTGATGGAGCGCAGTCGATCAGCCCTTGCCTCGAGGAAACGGCGGTCGAGTTGGCCGTAGAGTGCTCTTCCTACCGCAAAGCGGCCCGTACGTTGGAGTCGATCGTGGGGTATGCGGTCCTAAGCCACGAGGCGATTCGCCAACTGGTGCTGGAGGCCCCTGTCTCGCTGCACCGCCCTGTTTCCCAACGGCACGGCCGGGTGCTGNAAGAAGAGAAAATCCTGGCGGTTCACGAGGGATGGAAACGAAACGGTTCGCAGCTCGAGCTCGTGAACCGGCGCCACTACCTCCATGAAGGGGCGGGAGACGTGTGGGAACGGTTTGAAGAGTGGCTGATGAACGAATATGCCTATGATCCGTGCCGGGACCTTTTGATCATCAACGGCGACGCGGCGTCGTGGATCACGGCCTGCCGGGAGTATTTTGGGAAGCGGGCGTGCTTTCAGCTGGATCGATTTCATGTGGCGCGGGAGCTGCGTCAGTGTCTGTCCGGCCATCCGCGTTGGCGGGAGGTGCGGAGGAAGCTGGCGAAACAAGACGAAGAAGGACTTTTGGTCGAGCTGAACAGCGCGGTCGGCACGTTGGGGGACGAAGGCAAAGAACAACAGCTGGCCGCCTTGATTCGCCGGATCGAGTCGATGCCGGGATGCATCCGGGACTATCGGGAGTGGCTGTCGGAGCAAGGGGTGGAGACGACCGGCATGCGTCCGATGGGCCACGCCGAGAGCGTGATGAGCCGGTTTGCGCATCGGGTGAAATCCCGCCGCAGCTGGAAAGACCAAGGGCTTCGGGCGTTTCTGAGGGCGATGGCGGCCCGAATCGACGGGATTTGGCGGAGAAATGGGCAGTTGGTGGAGGAAGAAGAGACCCGAACGGCGGCCTCGGCCTCAACAAAGTCCAAGCGGATCGAACAGGCCAAACGGAAGGCCGGACGGTT